>JBDNHN010000042.1:0-9467 GCA_041688725.1 Gillisia sp. | reverse complement strand
TTAAAATCCGAAGTTTAAAAACGTGTAGAATCTAAATGAACGAATTCGGTTTTAATAATTTTTTTGACAGGAAAATCGCTGCTTTGCTTTTTTATTCTTTCAACCAATAAAGCTGCGGCAGTTTCTCCTATAAGTGTGGGATGTTGATCTACATAGCTCAAAGCCGGCCATAAAAAAGGCGCGAAATCTTCATTGACATAGCCTATGATTTTAATGTCCTCCGGAATTCTCAGATTGTTTTCTTGAACTACCCGTGAGCAAAGAAGTGTACCCAGATAATCCAATCCAATCAAAGCCTCCACCTTCTCTTCAACAAGCAATATATTTAATTTACTTTTCAAGGTATCGATATCCTGAGAAAAGATCAAAAAGTTTTTATTCACCGGCAAATTAAAGTCTTTGCAGGCTGTTTGATAGCCTTCAATACGCTTCTTTCCCAATCCCATTTCCCCATTTGCACAAACCAAACCTATTTTTCTTAAATTTTTGGAATATAAATATTGCACAGCATCATAAATGCATCCCATATCGTTTACGCCCACTTTATCCACCTCCATTTCTACATTTATCCGGTCCAATAAAACCACAGGGATCTCATATTCCAGCAACTGGTACAAATGCTCATAATCATTAAGTTTCTGGGTTTCCTCCGAAACTGAGATCAATAATCCATCAACGATCCCGTTTGAAATAAGCTCTGAAATTTGCTGTTCCAGTTTTATGGATTCGTTGCTGATGTATGTGATTACCTGAAAGCCTAGTTTACGAGCCTCAGTTTCGATCCCACCCATAACTTTGGCAAAGAAAATATTGGAAATATTAGGAACTATTACGGCGATATTCCCGGTGCGGTTGCGTTTTAAATTTACGGCGGTAGGATTAGGCCTGTAATTGTGAAGTTTTGCCAGTTCCTTAACCCGGTGGATGGTCTTGGTGCTAATTTCGGAACTGTCATTAAGGGCCTTTGAAACTGTAGAAATGGAAACGCTTAACAGTTTTGCCAATTCCTTTAAAGTGATTTTTGATCTCATAACACTAAGGATTAAAATATGCTTTAGAAGCAAAAGAGGAGAAACAGGAGACTGTCTGTTTTATAAAATAGAACGCATATTTAATATGACGTGTTATCAAAATAAAAAAAGCCGGAACCTGTAAACCCGGAACCGGCAATTTAAGACAATTTCAATTAAAAATAAATTACTCTAAGCTTTCGTATTTAAATTTTTGTCCGCCTACAGAGATTTCAACCATAACGCCCGCTTTTGGCATGGTAGCAATTGCTATTCCATCCCTGAATTCTATGCTCTTGGCCTTACCTTCTTCCAGTACTACAGCAGAAGCAGTACCCGATAACTCAAAATTTCCCTGCTTAAACCGATCGAGTTCTGTTTGGGTTTGAAAAAAGATGACTTGCCTGAATGCCTGCCCGCCTAATTGCAACCCGATGTCTATCTGCTTCAAATTTGCCATACCTACCAATTCGCCTTCTTCATAAACAGCCCCATTTCCGGATGCTGCACCAACTATATAAGCTCCTTTTCCAACATTAGGGAAAATCGCGTAAGCCTCTGCATTCGCGAAAAGCTCAGCCATATTGGGATTATTTTTTGTGAAGGCCGCTTTGGCTAATTCGGCATCGTTTATCACTTCCTGTTGTTCGGCTGTTTGCGCTGCCAAACTGCCGGCAAACATAAACAGCATGATGGCTAAAACCGATTTGTAAAAATTAAAATTACTTGTCTTCATGATTTACCATTTTTGATTTTTGTGAGAACTAACTTATTCATTATTATAACGGCTAACTGTTAACCGGATGTTATTTTAATTGATTTTACGATTTCTGAATGGAACATTAAACCTGCTATTGAGCAGGAAAAAATTCAAATTTTTGTCCTCCAACTGAAATCCCGACCATTGCACCAGCCTTAGATTTGGTTACAACTCCAACTCCATCCCGGAAATCAACACTTTTTGAAACTCCCTCTTCCAAAATGACTGCAGATGCATTTGCGGCCAATTCAAAATTACCCTGTTTAAAATGACCCATAGCAGACTTGGTTTGAAAAAATATAACTTCTATAAAAGCCTTTCCTCCTATTTGAAGTCCAACATCCAATTGTTTTACATTTGAATATCCTGTCAATTTTCCGTTTTGATAAACTGTACCATTTCCGGATGCTGCACCAATAACATAAGCACCTTTTCCTACATTGGGAAAAATTGCATATCCCGCTGAGGTTGAAAAGAGTTCTGCTATATTAGGATGGCTTTTGGAAATAGTAGTTTTTGCTTCCAGGGAATCTGACATAAGTGAATCAGAAGTGTTTTGTGAGGATCCACAACCTGCAAGTAAACTAAAAATCAGTACCAAAACGGGGAGGTACATTTTTTTTGTTATTGAATTCATTTCAGTTTTTTTTGATTAGACTTATAAAATTACTCCTATTTCAAATCAAAAAATGTTAACTGAAGGTTATTTCTATTGACATTAACATATTTCATAAAAATTTGTTAATGTCAATAGATCTGAAACATTATTACCGTGAACTTATGAAGGATTATGCCAATTTTGGCAACTATTTAGTGATTTTTTGAAAATTTATCTTTTAATATCCTAGTTTTTACTATTTTCAATTTGAAATATCCTAACCATTTATTTTAGAAGTTTGATTTAAATTCATGTTTCCAAATTGTCCTATTTACATTTTAACACCCCCATTTATAAGCCCCAATAATTTTTTTGATATCAACTATTTTGATATATATTTTATTTAATAACTTAAAATTATTTATTATGAAAATCAGAAACATTTTTATGGCTTCAATGCTTGTTGGAGCATTTTTGGTGACTTCCTTTGGAATTGCGCAGGAAAAAGAAAACAAGACCTATGGAATGCTTAATCTTGAGTACATGATGCCAAAAATCGGGATGGAAAAAGCCTTTGTCAAGGCAGTCACTGAACACAATAATTTATATCATAAGGCGGGACCTTATGAAGCTCATCTTGATAATATTATAACCGGGGAAGAATCCGGTTGGTATGTATGGTATATGGGTCCAAATATGTATTCTGACTTAGATAACAGCCCGGGAGAAGGTGCTCATTCAGACCATTGGACAAAAAACGTTACACCTACTGTAGCCAAGTATGGAAGAAGTGAGTTTTGGAAGTACAATGATAAATTCTCTTACAGTTCAGATAATGAGATAAACAAATACGAAACTATTTGGATGTTAGATATAAAACGTGGAGATTATTACCGCTTCAAAGCATTTATGACTAAAGTAAAAGAGGCCTTTGAGAAAAAAGGCGATGGAAATGTTCACGTTTATGATAACGAATTTAATGAAGGTAATGGAAGAGATGTAGCTATTATATGGCCTTTCAAAAATTGGGCTGAATTAGATATAGAGGATGAAGGCATTAAAAAAACGTATGAAGAAATAAATGGAGATGGCAGTTGGAATAATGCATTGGATGAATGGGAGGAGTTTACCGAATCCGTGAAAAGCCAGGTTTGGAAAACTGATGTTAAATAGGAAATAAAATTCCACTTTAAAAAGGGCTGAAGTTTTAAAACTTCAGCCCTTTTTATGATTTTAGGTGTCAACTTATATAAGAAGGCAAATAGCGGGAACTTTTTTAGTCCGCAAATCTTAAATTGGCAAACCTTTCCCCAAGTACATCGCACAAATAACTGCTATCAGTCGTTCTGATATTTAGGCATTGTGTGCTGGCTTATTTCTTTTTTGTTTATAATAATCTTTGTCTGCAACGTAGATTGTTTTTTCTATTTCGCAATATACTCTGGCACCACTTTTATCAGTTAGTTTTGTAATTTTAACTATTTCAATCTCGTTTAGGCTTTTAACATTTGCTTTAATTTGATCCAGTTCATTTTTCGAGTATTTAAACTCTGCGTACAAGTTTTCTTTTGCTGGTTTTTTAAATAAAATTTTGGCTGATTTGTCCCAAATCACATAGTTGTCGCCAATTAGATTAATCAACTGAACCATTGGAATTGGATCAACTGCTGAAAACATACTTCCTCCAAATATGGAATCCACATAGTTTTTATTCTTCCAATTTATAGGCAACAAAATTTTTACATTCAACAAGTCTTCTGACACTTCAATTATTTTAGCCGTACTCCTTTTGTACATTGGCGACAAATTGAATCCATGCTTAAAAAGTGTCGCTCTAGAGAAAAATATAGGTCCAATCTTAGCAATCTTCTTATATATAGACATTCAGTTTGGTTTTTTTGCTTGCACATAATTATCTGACCAAATAGCAAGTTCGTTACCGGCAGGATCAATAAAATGAAATCTATGTCCCCCGGGAAAAGTAAAAATATCTTTTGAAATTCTCCCACCTGCTTCAATAATTATATTTTTTATAAAATCAAGATTTTTATGATACAAAATAACCAAAGCACCATTTACAATTTCACTTTCGGTTTTTTCAAATCCTCCCTTGAGTCCACTTTCTGAAAATGCAATATAAGTTGGTCCGTAATCAGTAAAAGTCCATTCAAAACATTTAGTATAAAACTCCTTTATTTTTTCAAGGTCTTTCGCTTTGAATTCAACGTAATTAATGTGATTGTCATTTATACTCATTTCAAAAATTTTAATTTAACATTTATCTTTTTCTTAAATAGCTGTAACAGTCTCATTTAACCCAGATTAGCGTAGTAATGGACGCGAACTTATCGGTTGAAATATTTTTCTTTCTAAAGGTTCTAAATTATATTTTTTTCAATAATCCCGGTTATTTTGCGGTAACCGATGTACTGTAAAAGTTCGGAATTTCCTTCTTTTCTGTTTTTATTTAATTGGATTGAAGTCAATTTTAAGTAATGAGTAAATTTCACTATCAAGGTATTTGCCATTGAAGTAATAATTCTCTCTGAAATAGGCTTCTTTTTTAAATCCTAATTTCGTCAATATTCCTCTGGAATTTTCATTTCCGGGATTAATATTTGCTTCAATACTATGTAGTTTTAAATCATTGAATCCAAAATCGATTATCTGAATCATCGCTTCCTTCATAAATCCCTTTCCCCAAAATTCCGGTTTTAATGAAAATCCGATCTCCGCTCTTGAATTTTTCGTATCTATTTTCCAATATGCAAAATCACCAATAAATTTCCCGGTAGTTTTTTCAATAAGTCCCCAAAAGATCCCTTTTTTCTGCTCGTACATTTTTAGGTTTTCGGAAATGAAATTTTCAGAGTATTGAATTGTCATGTGCTTATCCGAATCCATATAATTCATAACCTTTTCATCCGAACGAATTAATTGTACATCCGGAGCATCTGCCAATGTTATCTTTCTCAGAAGTAGTCTTTTACTTTCTAACTGTGGAAAATCATTATAGTAGCTTTCATTAATCATCTGCTTAGTCTTTTATCAGAAAAAAATGCATTGTATACAACATCCAAACAGGCGAAAACAAGCAATGGTTTTCTACACGGTATTGTGCGTTCGTTCGTTTTATAAAATGTGCATTTTAAAAATCAAGTTCCATTAGTAAATTATCAAGGTCAAGTGCTTTGGTAAACATTTCTATTGAACCGTCCGATTTGTAAGTCCAATGTTCTTTTGGTCTATCCCAATAGAGTTCTACACCATTTCCATCAGGGTCATCCAAATACAAAGCTTCCGAAACACCGTGGTCGCTTGCACCAGTTAGAGGATAATCTGCCCTTCTTATTCGGTCATAAATTATAGCAAGGTCTCTCCTTGTAGGATAAAGAATTGCTGTATGGTATAATCCGACACTATTCACAGGTGCAGGTGGTAATCCACTGCTATGCCAGGTATTTAGACCAATGTGATGATGATAGCCTCCTGCTGATATAAAAGCAGCCTGGTCTCCATACATTGTGATTAACTCAAAGCCTAACAAGTCTCTGTAAATACCAAGTGACCGATTAATATCCGCAACTTTTAAATGAACGTGTCCTATTCTGGTATTTGCAGGAACGGTATAATTGTTTTCCATAAATCAATTTAATTTCCCAAGCCTATTTGGCTCTTTTTATACTTGCCCTAAGCACTTTTCCGCCATACTATTCCAATCAATCGTGGAATTCCGCTTTCATTTTGTTCGTCGAACCATTCTTCTAACTCAAGTAATTCAAATCCGTTATTTTTCGCAACAGTCAAATATTCAGAAATATGGTGTACATAGGTTTCTAATTCCTGCGTTCCGTTTTCGCTCTCAAATTTGGCTTTACTTCCTGAATACTGTTTGAACGGATGAAGTTCGCTAACGAAAAAAAATCCTTCACTTTTTAGTTTTTCGTTCGCTTGATTGAACACGAAATCTAAATTCTTAATATGCTCAAGTACAAGACTGGAAGTTATTAAATCTGCATACTCATTTTCAATTTCCCATTTTGCTGTCAAATCCGCTTTTTGGAATGTAGCTCTCTCGTCTGTTATTTTCTCTTTTGCTTTATTCAGCATTTCTTGTGAGAAATCCAATCCGATAACCTCATCCGCTTTTTTTAAAAGATAGCTTGTGTTTTTTCCTGTTCCGCAACCTAATTCGATGACTTTTGAGAAGTCATATTTTTTCAGAGTTTGGATCGTCGATTTTGTATCTAAATCTCTGGTTTTATTTCGGTTGGAATCATATTGGTCTGCCCAAATATTGTATGCTTTTTCAATGCTCATTTATTGTTCGATGTTTTTTGTTTAGTATTGTGGGCAACAGTTTCTCAACTGGCTTGTAGCGGCAGAAATTATTTGGTTCTTCCTTCCACAATTTTGTCATATTCAATATTATTTGGTTCCCATAACTCAATTTTATTGCCTTCATTATCGAGTATATGTACGAACTTTCCATACTCAAATTTCTCTATACTGTCCAGAATGCTTACCCCATTTTGTTTCAACTTTTCTAATAGCTTTTCAAGATGAACAACTCTATAGTTAATCATAAACTCTTTTGGAGAAGGTTCAAAATACTTGGTTTTGTCAGGAAATGGACTCCATTGGGTAAATCCCTTTTTTGTAGAGTCTCTTCCTTCAAACCATTCAAAAGTGGTTCCCCACTTATCAGTGTTTAAACCCAAATTATTTTTATACCATTCTTTCATTTCGTCAGGATTCTCCGATTTGAAAAAAATCCCTCCGATACCTGTCACACGTGGTTCTCCTACAGCCATAGTTCTCTTGTTTTTATTTTCGATTTACTGTTAGTTATCTGCCGGCGGTTTTGAATTTGCTGTAAGAAATCTCCTTTAAATATAATTTTCAACGATGTTGGTCAATTAAAATTACATTCCCATCGGGATCGGTTAACATAAAACTGGCAGGGCCAGATGTATTTGTATCGATTTCATTGTCTATTTTAATTCCTTTTACTTTCAGTTCTTTTTGAATTTCCCTGATATCATTAAAACTCTCAATATTATTCCCGCTTTCATCCCAACCAGGATTAAAAGTCAAAATATTGTTCTCAAACATTCCTTGAAATAGGCCTATTAGAGAATTTTCGTTTTTCATAATGAGATAGTTTTTTTCCAAATCTCCTGCAAGAACAGTAAAACCAAGATTTTCATAAAATTGTTTTGAGGCCTTTATATCTTTGACACTTAGACTCATAGAAAATGCACCTAATTTCATTTTTTCTAATGTTTTATTGATTGATGTTTCCGAATTAAGGTTGCTTTCGCTCTGTGCTTTCAAATTATTGTGTGGAAAAAATCCAAATAATAAAGCTAATACAAAACCTAAAGAAACCAACGAGATATTTTTCATTTCAAATGTTATTTATTGTCCAAATTTGTTTTTCTATTGCAGGTAATGTGTTCATAGTTGGATTGTTGCGGCTGGGAACTAAGTTAGCAAAAAGAAATTAACGTGTAAGAAATTCAGCGAAATTTCCGAGGCTCTCTTTGAACAGCAGAGCAATGAACTATGCACGTTTTTGGCAGCTGGGCTTTGGCTATTCATTCGTAATACCTCCAATTATTTCAGTAAATCCTTTCTCAGTTGCTCCTTTCTCAAATCCAAATTTAGTTGTATCTGTAAAATTTAAACCCTTAGCGAGCTGCGGAAACCCCTGGCTGCATAGTAGGATTCTGCCCCGTTGTGATACAAAAAGACAGTGTCGTAGCGACGATCGCAAAAGATGGCTCCACCTAGTTTTCTAATCTCAGAAGGTGTTTTCACCAAGCTCGATGTTTTTAAATCGAAATTTCCCAATTTCTGCAACTCCCGATATTGTTCTTCCGTTAGAAGTTCAACACCCATGGCAGCAGCCATATCCATTGCGTTATTCTTCGGTTTATGTTCTTTCCTTGCCTCGAGAGCCTTCAGGTCGTAACAAACACTTCTACGACCTTTAGGACTTTCCGCTGAACAATCATAAAAAATGTATTCGCCCGTCTTTTTATCAAGTCCAACAACATCCGGTTCGCCACCGGTTCTTTCCATTTCATTGAGGGTCCATAGTTTTTCAGTATAAACTTCCAACTTTGCCCGAAGTTTAGCCCATTCAAGACCTTTCTGGCGGTTCATGTTTTGCTCAAAACGCGCTTCTAATGTTCTGATTAGGTCTGAACTTTGTTCTGGTGTCAACTGCTTTTTATTTCCCTTTGTCATAATGTGTTATCCTGATTTGTTTACAATTTCTTGCGTTAGGTTATGTGCCATTTCGGGCTGAGGGGTCGGTTAACTTTGCCGCAAATGCTAAATATTATGAATAGTGGCAGATTCCTGTCAAAGCCTAAGGAAGTTTGAGCGGGCTACAAACCTCAACATTTAGCACTTTGCCTGCCATTGCTAATACAAAATGTTCGAGTTGGTTTTTATTCAAACTTCAGATTTTTATAATAATACAGTTTATCATTTTCAGTTATTTCCCGAATTATTTTACAAGGATTCCCAACTGCAATTACATTATTGGGAATATTCCTGGTTACAACACTTCCTGACCCAATAACAACATTGTCACTGTATTTTTTACTTTTTCTTATATGGAATATAGTCTTCCCAGTACCAAGGCGTGTAGATATCTCCAATTCCTAATTCCAGAACATCCTTAAAAATACTTTCCGCATTGTCGCTATTGGACATTAACAGAATCCCGATATTATTTTCGGGAAAAAGAATTGAATAGTGCTGAAAACCTTCTCCGTGTCCTTCCTTGAAATACCCGGGTCCATAAGGTGATTTCAATATACCCCAACCCAGGCCATAACTCAATGCTATGCCGTCATTTTCATTTGTTTTTTCAAGAGACAATGGTCCAAATTGCTTTTTTGAATGAATCCGAATATTGGGTGAAAACATCAGTTTTGTAACCGGAGAGTTATTTGAGCTCAAATCAAGCATCTTTAAAAGGAATTTTGAGTAATCTACAGGGGTTGTTTCCATAGATCCCGCAGCACCCGCTTCATCCGAGGTGTCTTTTTCAATTACTTCCTGATCTTTCGTATGCCCGTTG
>JBDNHN010000327.1:0-1708 GCA_041688725.1 Gillisia sp. | reverse complement strand
TCAGCTGTCCGAAAACAGATTTACCCGAAAAATAATTACTTTTAGCCATCGTATTTAATGTTTTGCAACTCTAAATTACGATTTCTAAGGAGAAGCCCATTCGTGGCTTCTCTTTTTTACCGGACAACACTGTTTTAAAAAATAAGAAATATGAAAAAAGGATTTTTAATTGATATGGACGGAGTTATCTATGGGAATGACCTCTTAATTCCGGGTGCCGATAAATTTATAGAACAGCTCCAAAAGAGGAAGATCCCTTTTCTGTTTATGACCAACAATAGCCAGCGCACACCCCTAGATACGGTTAATAAAGTTGCGAAAATGGGAATTAAAATAAAAGAGGAAAACGTGTACACCAGCGCAATGGCCACTGCTTCTTTCTTATCCTTTATGGAACCAAAGGGAACAGCCTATGTTTTGGGAGAAGGCGGACTTATAACCAGTTTATCTCAGGAAGGTTATATTCTGGTAAATAACAACCCCGATTTTGTAGTGGTGGGTGAAGGAAGGAATTTTACCCTGGAAATGGTAAACAATGCTGTTGATATGATTTTACACGGCGCCAAATTGATCGCCACCAATTTAGACCCATCGCCAAAAAAAATTGGCTGGAACAATTTAGGGATCAAAGCAATTGTGGCCATGATCGAGGAAGCAACGGGAAAAAAGGCTTTTTCAGTTGGAAAACCGAGTCCGGTGATGATGAGGGCTGCAAGAAAATACCTGGGTCTGGAAGCAAAGGAAACTATAATTATTGGTGACACTATGGATACTGATATTCTTGGGGGGATACAACTGGGTTATACCACTATTTTAACGCTTTCGGGTGTTTCCAAAAAGGAAAACCTGGTCCATTTTGCCTTCAAACCCGATCTTATCGTAAATTCTGTCGCCGATATTGATCTGGAAGCAGCCTTATCCCTAAAATAGCAAAGGTGTACTTATTTGCTTTAATCCAACTTTTCCAAAGTTCTAAACTTTGGAAAAGATCATTACCTGATTTAAAATAATTACAATGAAAATTAAAGCTGTTTGTTTTGGTGAGGTTTTATGGGATATTTTCCCCGATAAAGCACGAATTGGCGGAGCACCTTTAAATGTGGCTTCCCGGTTAAGTGCTACCGGAATCGAAACTGAAATAATAAGCAGAATTGGCACAGACCAAAAAGGAAAAGAAATACTCGCCTATTTGAAGCGCAATAATGTGGGCACTGAAAATATTGAGACTGTCGCCACCTATCCAACCGGAATGGTGAAGGTTACTTTAAGCCGCAGTGGTTCTGCCACTTATGAGATTTCATATCCTTCAGCCTGGGATAAAATTGAAGTCTCAGAATCTTCCATGAATTCCGTGAAGAAAGCTGATGTTTTTATATTCGGAAGCTTGGTTTGCCGGGATGAAATTAGCAGGAATACTTTATTTCACCTCCTTGAATCTGCCAATTATAAAGTTTTTGACATCAATTTAAGGCCTCCACATTACCAAAAGGAAGTGCTGCAGCAATTAATGCAAAAAGCCGATTTTATAAAATTCAACGACGAGGAATTGTTTGAAATCGCAGTTATGTTGGGTTCACTCTTTAATTCCTTAGAACAGAATCTCTTGTTTATTTCAGAAAAAACAAATACCAAATCCATCTGCGTTACAAAAGGCAGCCACGGAGCAGTTTTGCTTTCCGAAGGAAAATTGTATTATAACAGCGGTTAT
>JBDNHN010000041.1:0-4171 GCA_041688725.1 Gillisia sp. | reverse complement strand
TGGCTTATACCTCCAAAGAATTTTATGACCAAAATGGATTTGCCACACATTTACACGTGCGATCGGGTGACGACGACTTATTTGTAAACCAGGCCGCTACAGCCCGCAACACGGCTATTTGTTTTGAAAAGGAAGCCATTACCCGAAGTGTGCCAAAAACAAGTTTTAAAAGTTGGTTCCGCCAAAAGCGCAGGCATGTTTCAACCGCCAGCTTTTACAAGGCAAAACACAAGTTATTGTTAGGAATGTTTTATTTCTCGCAATTGGCATTTTGGATTTTGTTGGTATTCTTATTGAGCTTTCAAATTCAATGGCAATTAGTTTTGGCTGTTTTTGGAATTCGGCTTCTAATTCAATACATCGTTTTTTGGAAATCGGCTCAGAAGTTGGATGAACTTGATCTAATCTGGATGCTTCCTGTGCTGGAATTGTTTTTAATTTGCATACAATTCGGTATCTTTAGCATTAATCTTATTTCAAAACCAACCAATTGGAAATAAACCCGGCGCTCCTGCTGCATCAAATTGAAAAGGCAAAAGCCGGAAATCAGGCTGCTTTCAAATACTTGCTGGACACCTTTTGGGTTGATGTGTATGCTTTTCAGCTTAAACATACCAGAAATGAATATGATGCTGAAGATATTACTATTCAAACTTTTTCAAAAGCATTCGACAAACTTCACACCTTCAACGAAAAATACTCTTTCAAAACCTGGCTGATCGCCATTTCTAAGAATATTCATATTGATTTGATACGCAAAATGAAGTCTTCCATAAGATTGGAGACAGCTGATGAAGGAGCCGAAAAGGTTAATAAAATTGCCGACGAAAGCCCTTCAATTGAAGATACTTTAATCAGTGAACAACATTTGGCCCAATTGCTCAGCGATGTTAAACAGCTGAAACCCCCGTATCAGGAGGTGATCAATTTGAGGTATTTTCAAGAAAAATCATATAAAGAAATAGCGGAATATCTTCAAGAACCCATGAATAATATAAAGGTGAAACTTTTACGCGCCAAGAAATTACTAGCACAGATTATTAAGTCAAGACGTACATAAGACCTCAATAAAGTCTGTAGACTTCAACTTATTCTTTTCATCATATTATTGTATATTTGGGCCTTAGAATTTTGATATGACAACAGATACTATAGCTACCTCCAAACCAACTGCAAAACCTAAATGGCTACGTGTAAAACTTCCTACAGGGAAAAAATATACAGAGTTGCGTGGTGTGGTAGACAAATACAAATTAAATACTATATGTACCGCTGCAAGTTGTCCCAATATGGGCGAATGCTGGACTGAAGGTACCGCAACCTTTATGATCCTTGGAAATGTATGTACGCGTTCCTGTGGATTTTGCGGAGTCAAAACCGGAAGGCCGGAATCTATAGATTGGGACGAACCTGAAAAAGTTGCCCGTTCCATAAAATTAATGCAAATCAAACACGCCGTAATTACCAGTGTAGATCGCGATGATTTAAAAGATATGGGATCTATTATTTGGGCTGAAACAGTAAAAGCAATTCGGAGAATGAATCCAGGAATTACTTTGGAAACCCTTATTCCCGATTTTCAGGGAAATGAACGAAATATAGACAGGATCGTTGAAGTAAGCCCCGAGGTGGTTTCCCACAATGTGGAAACCGTAAAACGATTGACACGAGAAGTGCGAATTCAGGCGAAATACGAACGTAGCCTGCAAGTATTAAAATATCTGAAAGATCAGGGTATTACAAGAACCAAATCTGGAATTATGCTGGGATTGGGAGAAACCGAAGATGAGGTGATCCAGACTTTACAGGATTTGAAAAGCGTTAATCTGGATATTGTAACTATAGGTCAATACCTGCAACCTAGTAAAAAGCATTTACCTGTAAAAGAATATATCACTCCGGAGCAATTCAAAAAATATGAAAATATCGGATTAGAATTAGGTTTCCGCCACGTTGAAAGTTCGGCTTTGGTTAGATCTTCTTATAAAGCCCAAAAGCATTTAACCTAATTTCATCCCCAAAAAATATGGCTGAAAAAATAAAAATTGGGATCAACGGCTTTGGTCGAATTGGTCGCAACTTGTTCAAGCTATTAATAAATCATAAAGAAATTGAGGTTGTTGCAATTAATGACATTGCAGATGCCGCGACACTCACCCATCTCCTTAAATACGACAGCATTCACGGAAGGTTAAATACTGATATTGCTTCAGTTAATTCCCATATTGTCATCAATAACAGGGAAATTCCCGTACTCAATTATAATCATCCAAAGGACATTGACTGGTCTAAATACGGAGTTGAATATGTGGTGGAAGCATCCGGGAAATTTAAAAAAACCGACGATTTAAATCACCATCTTAAACAAGGTGTTCAAAAAGTTATACTTTCGGTACCCCCGGATGACGATCAAATTAAAATGGTGGTGTTAGGGGTGAATGAAAATATTTTGGACGGCAGTGAAAGAATAATTTCCAATGCGTCCTGTACGACTAATAATGCAGCGCCAATGCTGGATGTGATCAATAAAAATTTTGGAGTAAAACACGCCTATATCTCCACAATACATTCATATACTGCCGATCAAAGTTTGCAAGATAAACCTCATAGAGATTGGCGCAGGGCCCGCGCGGCTGCATTATCAATAATTCCAACCACCACAGGGGCGGCCAAGGCACTTACACGGATTTTCCCCGATTTGAAGGATGTTATTGGCGGTTGTGGAATCCGGGTGCCGGTACCTAACGGCTCGCTTACAGATATGACATTAAATGTTCACCGGCCTACAACTATAGAGGAAGTTAATTCGGTTTTTGAAGAAGCATCCCGAACTTATCTTAAAAATTATTTGAGTTATACCGAAGAACCCCTTGTTTCCATTGATATTGTTGGCAACCCTTATTCCTGTATTTTCGATTCGAAAATGACCTCTGTTATTGGTGGGGATTTGATCAAACTTATTGGATGGTACGACAATGAAGTGGGCTATTCCAGCCGACTTATAGATTTAATTTCTTTCATTTCAAAGAATTAACTATATTTAACAAAATTATGTACTAGCATTTCCCCCAATGAAGAACATTATTTTAACATTTTTACTTCTTTTTTGTTGTTACACTTCAGTAGCTCAGCAAAAAAGCGATGGAGAATTTTCAGATATAAATAGCAATATTCAAAATCTGCTAAATGAAGCCGAAATCTCCATAAATGTTCTAAATTTTGAAAAGGCACTCATCCAGCTCAAAAATGCTTTAGAACTTTCAAAACAAATAAACGACAAAAAACACATTGCGCTTTCAAGTAGTATTCTTTCTAAATTGTTTTACATACGCCATGATTATGCTCAGGCTATTACAGAACTGCAGCGTGCAATTTCAATTCAACGGGAAATTAATGACGAATCCGGTTTGGCCTATAGCTATCTGAATTTTGGAAAAATTTTCAATATAAAAAATGATTTTGAGCGGGCCAATAAATATTTAAATCTGGCGGAAGTTTATTACACAAAGGAAAACAATACCGAATATCTTGGTTTGGTATACCTTAACCGTGGTATTCTCAATTTAAATTCAGATAACTCTAACAAAAACATGGACCTGGCAATTTCCCAATTGGACAAAGCCGAAATTTATTTGGATGAAAGCACTAATTCATACGAGACTTCGCGATTGCATTATTATAAAGGCAGTGCATATTTAACACTTAACCGGCTTGAAGAAGCAGAATCAGAAGCACAAAAATCCCTGAAAATTGCCAATACCAAGGATTTTGGCGGAATGATCATGTATTCCAACAATCTACTTAGTCAAATTTACGAATCACAAAAAAATTACAGCCAATCCCTTGCTTACCTTAAAACAAGCAATCATATACGTGACTCTATTTTCGCTATGAACCGTGAGGCCCTTGCTCTTGAGACAAACACCCGTTACGGAGTAGATGCTTTAAAATCTAATGTTAAGGAACTTAAGGTCCAGAATGCAGAGCAGAAACGCTCGCTAAAGGTCAATAAACTAACCACTATTTTAAGTGTTGCCCTTATTACGATACTTTCCCTGTTGACCTTGTCTTTATATAAGAACAATAATCTACGCGCTAAGGCAAATGAATTGCTTCAGAAAAAAAATGATGAACTTACCATAGCAAAAGATAATGCCGAAAAAGCATCTTT
>JBDNHN010000326.1:0-5835 GCA_041688725.1 Gillisia sp. | reverse complement strand
TTTTTTTGGTCATTTAAGTTTATTTCTTCAACATTTAATCAAGGGAAAAGCTCTTTGAATACATTTTGGTTCTGCCCTAGTTCTTCATTTTTTGTCCAATTTAATTCCGGGCTGGGAAAGAAATTAATCTCCATATTTTTTGACACAAATATTCTAAAAATATATTAATATTAAGGTATTGTAGATGCGAAATCGTTTGAAAAATTTAAGCTCGAATTTTCCCTGTTTAAATGAATAAAGGTGTTTTTGTAACTAATCAGTCTCAAATATAGTCAAAACAATCCAAGGTCAAATTGTCATGCCCACGACCTTTTCTTTCGCCATATAGTCATGCTCCTACTTTGCACCACAGCCTTTTACAGGCTATTTTTACTGTATGAAAAGCGAGGTGCTTTTAAAACGTTTGGATGCTTTGGAGCAAAGGGTCAGTGAATTGGAAAATCAAAACACCCTTCTCAAGAGCGAAAACAAATACTTAAAAAAAGAAAACACCTCTTTGAAAGATTGTCTTTCCAGTTTTGAGAACCCCAAGAACAGCCGCAACAACTCCATCCCGCTCAGCAAGGACGAGAACCGTTGCCAGTGCTTTATCCAAGTAAGAAAGTCTATAGAGTCATTGTTCAACTGTCTCATTGAAAAATCCGATATACAGACACACCGGGGCAAGATCTACTAAAGGATTGACTATCCATGTTTATGGTAGGTAAGTTTCAGCTTTTATAACCTTAATATTCTAACTTTTGATTCTCATATATTATTAATTTAAAGCGACATGGCTTTTCCGTTACCAAGCTCCTCCACTGGTGCACAAGGAATGTACTCTCCCGGCACAGGATCGTACCAAAGTACGTTTTCACCAATTTCCTTACTGGTTTTCCAGCCCCAAATCCCCATGTCCCGAACATTTCTTAAATAAGCAAAAGCTGCTGCATCGGCTGCTTCAGTAGACAAAGGAATTGTTTTCTCCCAATGATTCGTTGGATCTTTATCCATTGGATCCTGGGTTTCGCCATTTCTTCTAGCAAACTCTTCTTTTTGGGTAGGAGTAGCGCGTAGGAATTTTTCAACAATACGTTCAAAATCGCCGGTTTCACCAGCTTCGGCTTCCTTCTGTAATTCATTTTTAAAAGCTACTGAAAATGCCCCGGCAGCTTCTTTAAATTCCCGCTGTTCTTTTGGCGCAGCTACTTTAAACATATATATATCGATAAATTGTGCCACATTTACATCTGTAGCTCCCGGAGTTTCACCGGTTGGAATAATTACATCCAGTATTTTTTCTAAAATTAAACCCTGGCCAGCGCTCAAAAATTGAGGTTGCCAATTATACTTAGGTTCATTTTTACAGCTTTGTAATAATCCCAGTGTTGTGGGACCTACTACTATAATTCCCGCCCCAAAGCTTATATTTTTTAATGCTTGTCTTCTATTCATTTAAAAGGTCTTTTTTAATAAACTGATAACTTTGAGAAAGACTTTTATAAGGTTCCATTTCAAAATTTTCCTGCTCCACAATAAAGTGTTTCCCGCCGGCTTGTTTTACCTTATTAAAAATCTTTTTAAAATTAATTGTCCCGTTGCCAATCTCGGTGTTGAGCTCGTGGTTTAGCTTACTCATGTCCTTTACGTGCCATAGCGGAAATCTCCCCGGATATTTCTCAAAAAGTGCTAATGGATCTTTTCCAGACCGAACCACCCAATAAATATCCATTTCAAAGGCTACCAAATCTTTTTCTGTATTATTTAAAAATATTTCATAGCCATTCTGAGCATCATGCTCTTCAAATTCAAAAGCATGGTTGTGATAAGCCAGTTTTAAACCGGCTTCCTTGCAAACTTCTCCGGCTTTATTCAATTTTTCGGCTATACGTTTATAGTCGTCTAAAGAAGTGCGCAAAGGTTCTGAAATATAGGGTACAGTAATGTATTTTTGATCGAGGTCCCGGGCTACTTCCACCGCATAGGCAAAGTCACTTTTTCCTCCTCCCTCTTTCAAATAATCATCTAAACCATAATGACCACTAGGGGTATTTAAGCCATTGGATGTTATAATATTTTTAAATTCTTTAACGCTAAGACCCCAGAACTGATCTTTAGGAGAGTAGCCGTAAGTTTCCACCTCTTTATACCCTATGGCTGCAATCTTTTCTAAAGTGCCTTTTACATCTGCTTCAATAGTTTCCCTAAGTGAATACAGCTGAAGGCCTAAGGATGCCTGGCGTTTTGTATTGCCAAAAAACATATTAGGCATCAAACTGGTAGCAGCAAGTGCTAAACCGGTTTGTTTGATAAAAGTTCTTCTGGGTATCATATTGAGTGTATTTAAAAAATTTGTGGGTTTTTAATTAAATCGTTTGTTTTATCGGTTGCTTAAATTTTTCCGCTTTAAATTGCTCTACGGCATGATTTGCAGCCCTGGCGGTGATCGCCATATAAGTTAACGACGGATTTTGTGAAGCCGAAGAAGCCATACAAGCACCATCGGTTACATAAACATTGGGCACGTTGTGTATTTGATTGTTTTTATTAAGTACCGAAGTTTTTGGATCCCTACCCATTCTGGCAGTACCCATTTCATGAATTCCATTCCCGGGATAACAAGGCTCGTCATATGGAGATACATCCTTAAAGCCTGCCGCCTTAAGCATCGCAACTGCCTGATCCCTGGCGTCTTTTCGCATGGCCATTTCATTTTCTTTGTACTCGCAGTCGAAAGTTACCGTGGGCAGTCCCCAATTATCGAGTTTATTATAATCGAGCATCATTTTATTCTCATGGTAGGGAAGACATTCTCCAAAGCAATTCACCCCAATTTTCCAGTCGCCAGGTTTAAGAAGTTCTTCCTTTAGTTCTTTACCATAATTCATTTCTCCAATCGCCCGGGTCCAATCTGATCTGCTTGCCCCGCCTTGCATTCCATAACCCCGAACAAATTCTTTCATCGTACTTTTTTCGTCGATATTTCTAAAACGGGGGACAAAAAAACCCGTGGGTTTTCTTCCTTTATAATAATCTTTCTCGTGATTGTCTGCTCTTGCCGATGCGCCTACTTTAAAATGGTGATCCATGAGATTATGCCCTAGTTCTCCACTATCATTCCCAAGCCCGTTTGGAAATCGATCGGACCTGGATTGCATTAGAATTGAAGCTGAAGGAATAGTACCGGCACAGCAAAAGATAACATCAGCATAAAATTCCAGTTTCTCGTTTGTCTCAGCATCTATTACCCTAACCCCTGTTGCCCGCTTTAAATCATTATCATAAATAATTTCATGAACTATAGAATTCGGTCGTAAACTTATCATTCCCGTTCGTTCTGCAGCGGGAAGTGTAGAAGAGTTACTGCTAAAATAGGCGCCGTAGGGACAACCTCTAATACAACGGTTACGATACTGGCACGGCCCGCGTCCTTCCCTTCCATTAGGATCGGTAAGGTTAGCCACCCGGGAATTGATAACTTTTCTATCGTCATAATTGGCTTCTACCCCCTCTTTTAATTCCTGTTCCACACAATTAAGTGCAATTTCAGGAGTGAAAATACTGTCTGGCAACTGCGGTAATTCCTCGTTTTTCCCGCTTATACCTACATAATTCTCTACTTTTTCATACCATGTAACCAGATCTTTATAGCGAATAGGCCAATCTACCCCATATCCATCTTTCTTGTTGGCTTCAAAATCCATTTCGCTCCATCTAAAGGACATGCGGGTCCACATTAAGGATTTTCCACCTACGTGATATCCCCTAATCCAATCGAAACGTTTTTCTTCATTATAAGGATGTTCAAGATCATCTACAAACCAATGTTTGCTGGCTTCGCCCGTAGTATATCCAGTGCGGGCCTGTTTAAGCTGATGTTGCCGCTCTTCGTAAGAAGCCTGCCCCCGATTCTGGAAATCCCAGGGATCTTTATTCATCGTGGGGTAATCTTCTATATGTTTTACCATTCTTCCCCGCTCAAGTACCAGCGTATCGAGGCCGCCTTCAGAAAGTTCCTTGGAAGCCCAGCCACCGGTTATACCGGTGCCGATTACTATAGCTTCAAATTTTTGTTTGTTCTTTATTTTGTTCATATAAAACCTGTTTTATTATCAACAAAAGGCAAAAAAAACCTTTAAATTGGAACATCTTGAAGGATTCAAATTTTCTTTAATCTGATATTTCTCCAATATACTTTAATACCCCCGCCAGCGTGTATTTGCAAGGCAATTTTACCGTTCGCTGCTCCGATTTTCTCATCAGAAAAATCGACCATCTCCACGCCGTTTAACCAACTGGTTATTTGGTTGCCTTTTACCTTTATTTTTAACTTATTCCATTCCCCATATTTAAGGACATCTTCTTTTTTTGGGGCTGGCTTAACCAACCAACCACGGCCATAGGATTCATAAATACCACCAGTATGCAGGTTTGGTGGCGCTACTTCTACCTGCCATCCAGTTATTTTGGTGCCATCAATTTCAGACCTTATGAATACCCCGCTGTTTCCATCGGCTTCTTGTTTAAACTCTAAATTTATTTCAAAATCCTTGTAGTTATCCTCGGTGGCAAGATATCCATACTTTTTATCGGGTCCACTCTCAGAGATCAATAAGCCATCTTTTACGTACCATTTTTCGGTGCCGTGCACCTTCCATCCGTCAAGATTTTTATCATTAAAAAGTTTTTTTCCAGTTTGACAACTGGTAAAGACGAGACTAAATAAAATCGCAAGCAAACTAATTTTTTTCATATTTTTAAATTTAAGAGAACAACATCTTTTCTTTTTAAACTGTTTTGAAATATCTATTCGTCCAAATGATTTTTCGGCGTGTGGCACTTATAATTTTCTAATTTTTATATTTCTAAACCAAATGGGACTGGCATGGTCCTGCAAACCAATATAGCCTGTCTTGAACTTACCGTAATCTGGACTACCTTTCCACTTGCCTGAATTCTTTTTCTTATCCCATTCTTTAGACCAGGGTTTAAATGAAACTACTTTTTTTCCATTTAACCAGTGTTCTACTTTCTCGGGTGTAAAAACAATTCTACTGGTATTCCATTCCCCTACCGGATTTAAGTTTTTCTTATCCAGATCGGGCGCGTGCATGGAATAATCTGCGGCTGTTTTATTTAGTGGTTTTAACTCTGAAAGGTTCTCGGTATGACCAAGGCTTTTATTGTAACCAACAAGATCATGGATTTCCGCGTAATTCTCATCGTCAATTAGTTGATATTCGGGAGCCACTTTTGATGGAGCTGAATAGCCTTCTTTAATATGGTAAAAAATTCCACTGTTACCTCCTTTAGGGAGTTTCCACTCCATGTATAATTCAAAATTATCAAACTCTTCAGCTCCATAAATTATGTCCCGGCCTCCTTCATAGTCTTCTTCTAAGCCAAGCTTTGTATCATAAGTAAGTTCCTTGTTTTTTATTACCCAGCCAGGAGGCAGTTTATCTTCGCCATACCCTCTCCAACCATCAAGGCTAGTGCCGTCAAACAAATACTGCCATTCCCCCTTGGCGGTATCGCTTTTACTATTTTCTTGAGCTACTGTTTCTTCCTCAGCTTGCTTCTTGTTGCTATTTGAATTCTTACATGCTATTGTTGAAATTGCTAATAGCACGCACATTATAGTTCTTTTCATCTTGATTGTTTTTAAGGTTAGACCATTTTCATGTTTTTGGGATCCCATTCTATAAATTCATCCTTTTTATAGCTTTCGTTGCACAGTAAAGCCGGAGCGGCTGCACGAAAACCAAAAATAGGGTCTTCTGCTACTGATCCATTATCCCGAATGGCGGTGAAAAAATTCGCAAAATGATCATAATGAGCTCCTTTATAACCATC
>JBDNHN010000325.1:0-4102 GCA_041688725.1 Gillisia sp. | reverse complement strand
CCGTTAACCGGATTGTATGCCGCTTTTGTAATGGGTTTGATTACTGCTGTTTTTGGTGGCCGTCCGGGAATGATCTCGGGTGCTACGGGAGCTGTTGCGGTTGTTATTGTTGCATTGTCCATTTCTCACGGGCCTGAGTATATTTTTGCGACTGTAATTTTAGCCGGAATTATACAAATACTTGCGGGAGTATTGCGATTAGGGGTATTGATCCGGATGGTACCACACTCGGTGATCTTCGGATTTGTAAATGGATTGGCGATCATTATTTTTATGTCGCAACTGGATCAGTTTAAATCAGTAAACGAAGCAGGCGAACTGGTATGGATGACCGGAAAATCGCTTTACATTTTAATAGGTTTGGTATTGACAACGATGCTTATTATTTGGGGCCTGCCAAAACTCACCAAGGCAATCCCCGCTCCTTTAGTCGCGATATTAGTGGTTTTCGGGATTGTGATATTCTTTGCAATAGACACTAAAACGGTGGGTGATATTGCATCCATAAACGGTGGTTTTCCTCCCTTTCATATTCCAATGGTTCCCTTCACATGGGAATCTATCGCCCTTATTTTCCCTTATGCTGCTATTATGGCCGGAGTTGGGCTTATTGAAAGTTTACTGACCTTAAATATTATAGATGAAATTACTGAAACCCGCGGTCGTGGAAATAAAGAATGCGTTGCCCAGGGAACTGCCAATATATTATCCGGGTTTTTCTCAGGGATGGGCGGTTGCGCCATGTTAGGTCAAAGTTTGATCAATGTTTCTTCAGGAGCACGGGCAAGATTATCCGGGATTGTAGCTGCGGTAAGTTTATTGATCTTTATAATGTTCGGTGCCGACTTAATTGAAAAACTCCCTATGGCAGCTCTTACAGGACTAATGATTATGGTTGCTCTTGGCACCTTTGAATGGGCCTCATTGCGGACCTTTAAAAGAATGCCAAAATCGGATGTCCTGGTGATGGTTTTAGTGACTTTAGTTACCGTTGTATTACACAACCTTGCCTTAGCAGTTTTAGTTGGTGTAATTATTTCTGCTTTGGTTTTTGCCTGGGACAATGCCAAAATGATTAGAGCAAGAAAAAGTGTTGATGCAGAAGGGATTAAACACTACGAGATATACGGTCCGCTTTTCTTTGGATCTATACACGCTTTTAATGAAAAATTTGATGTTATAAACGATCCTGAAGAAGTGATCATAGATTTTTCTGAAAGCAGAATAGTGGATATGTCCGGAATTGAAGCGGTTAACAAACTTACAGAACGATATCTCAAACAGGGAAAAAAACTGCATTTAAGGCATTTAAGCAGTGATTGCAGGGTGTTATTGGAAAATGCCGACTCCATTATAGACGTAAATATTCTGGAAGATCCCACCTATAAAGTTGCGGTAAATAGATTTTAAAATCCTTAAATTTGTAATATCAAAGCAGAACCGAAAGCTATGCCAATTACAATTACAGGAGATCAGGAATTTGAAGAAATAAATTCTGTTGAGTATAAAACCCAGCGAATTAATCTCAACGAAAATATCTATGGCTCCTTCGACGAAATAGGCGCCGGGCAGGAAACGGTTCGAAATTTTTTCAGGACAGGTGATCCCTCCGGTACCATTGCAAAAACATTGAGTGCCTACGACAAGGATTATAGCGATGCAATCTATGGTATGGAGCCGGACGCAAGATATGTGACCGTGTCCCGTTTAAAAAGCATGCTTTCGCTTGAAACGAGGCTGCTTGAAGAGCGTATTTCCAGGGAGAAACATCCCGACAAAATGTACTTTAGCTATGCCAATACGGTGGCAACCATAGATTTTGCAAAAAAATACAAAGGTCACGGATGGTTGGGAATCAGATTCCAATCCAAACCAAAGGAAGAATACAGTGAAATTATTCTCCACGTCCAGTTTCGCGAGAATTCCGCGATCCATCAACAATTAACCCTGGGCATCCTGGGCGTGAATTTAATTTATGGCGCCTATTATCATTATGACGATTCCAAAATACTTCTTAAGCAACTCTATGATAATATAAGTCTGGATCAAATTGAAATTGACACCATTAACTTTACCGGGCCTCTATTTAAAGATGTGGATAACCGTTTGATGAGCTTGCAACTGGTTAAAAATGGAATGACCCAAGCCATCATGTTTGGATCTGACGGTCACAATATTCTTCCGGCCAGCTTGCTTTATAAAAAAAATATTTTGACCCTGCGCGGAAGTTTCAGGCCGGTGACCAAGGTGAATATAAGCATGTACGAGAAATCCCTCAAGTTATTTTTAAACGAAAGAAAAGTAGACAAGGATAATACAGTAGTCATCTTTGAAATCACCCTCTCAAATTTAAGAACCGAAGGGGAAATAGATGAAAAGGATTTTATGGCCCGGGCAGATTTATTGTGTTCATTAGGGCAAACAGTGATGATCTCGAATTTCCAGGAATATTATAAGGTAGTTGAATATTTTTCACAGCATACAAAAGAAAGAATGGGCCTGACCATGGGAGTTAAAACCCTGATAGACATTTTTGACGAAAAATATTACCGGAATTTAAGCGGGGGAATATTGGAAGCCTTTGGGAAGCTGTTCTTTAAACATCTCAAAATTTATTTATATCCCAGTAAAGATCTTGAAACCGGAAAGATAACCACCAGCGAAAATTTGGAATTACATCCCAGAGTGATTGAATTATACAAATTCTTTAAGAAAAATGGTCGGGTAGTTGACATTGTGGATTATGAACCTGAAATTATAGACATTCATTCCAAAAAAGTCCTTCAAATGATAGTTGAAGGAGAATCTGGATGGGAAAACATGTTGCCCGAAACTGCTACAGGGATAATTAAGGAAAAAAAATTATTCAGGTAATAAACTAAATTTTTTATTGACAAAATTAAGTTCTGTTATAGAAAATTGCAGAAACCTTATTTCTTTAACCCCAAAGACCTTCAATCCTATTAGTGCTTCTGTCAAATAGGTCCATACTTATTTCCCCTTCATTTCATTAATTACCCGATTGTTTAAAAAGGGGGTAAATCACCTATTTGAAAATATTTAAGAGACTGTTATTTTTAAGAATCTAAAAATCAGCCAATACTCCGGATTAGCTGATAATTGACATTTAAAACTAAACTCATTATGAAACCGGGAATCAATTCCCGAAAATCAATGTTTTTATCAGTTAGCCTGATTTCCATTGTTATTCTTTTAATTAGCTGTAATGAAAAGAAATACGAACAGGTTTCAGAATCAAAAGAGTTTACTGAACAAGATTATATAAATCGCGGGGAATATCTTGTAAACAGTATTGGCTGCCAGGACTGCCATTCTCCTAAAAGAATGGGAGAAAGAGGTCCTGAAGCCATTAAAGAACTGATGTTTTCCGGATATCCTTCCGAAAGGGTTTTTCCTGAAATTTCTAATGATGGCCTGCCAAAGGGCTGGATACAGATGAACGAGGATTTTACCGCATTTGCAGGTCCGTGGGGTGTTTCCTTTGCTTCAAATTTAACTCCAGACGACACGGGAATCGGAAGCTGGAAGTTGGAACAATTTAAAACTGCTCTTAAAAAAGGAAAATATAAAGGATTGGAAAACGGAAGGGGTCTTTTACCTCCAATGCCCTGGCAGAATTTCGCCAAATTAACAGACGAGGACCTAAAAGCTGTTTTTTATTATCTAAAAAGCACTAAACCAGTGAGAAATGTGGTGCCCGCCCCAATCCCACCTTTAGGTTTAATCGCCAAGACTCCGTAAACCTTAAAAAATATGATGTATTAAGTGTCAACCTAAAGTTAGATCTGGGGATGGGAAATTATTTTTTTAATATCTAAAAGTGTATTTACTTCGAAATTGACCAAAATCAAAAACTGAAAAGCTTGAGGTATTATCTCACTAATTTTAAAAGTGTTCAGCCGGCCGAATAAAAAAATGCCTTCAGCAACTTCTAACCGACTGTCCAATTTTTCATTCATAGATTGCAGGTGTTTTTCAATTTCAGGCCTGAAATCAAATTTCATTTTATTTTTTATTTTCCCGTGCATAAAAGTATTGACAATAGTTTCCAGGGATCTGTTTAATAACCAGTTTTTGGTAT
>JBDNHN010000324.1:0-5813 GCA_041688725.1 Gillisia sp. | reverse complement strand
TCATTCCAAAGGCTTTGGATTCATTCTCGATTCTATTAACCAGGAAAAGTATTTTGTACACGTTAGCGGTTTAATTGATGAAATTGAAGAAAATGACAAAGTTACTTTTGAACTTGAACGCGGAATGAAAGGCATGAATGCCGTTCGTGTAAAAAAGATTTAAGTAAAAAAATATAAATTGAATTAAAAGCCGCTTATTAAGCGGCTTTTTTTTAAGATTTTTTTAAATAGTTGAAATTCATCTTTTGTCAAAAATAATTTTTTGCTCGAGAACAGACTGTCAAATGCTCATTTTGGTTAAGTTATTCTAACATTTCAAAACTATCTTTTAACCGGATGTCTGCTGAAGAAGCTCCAATCATCAAATCAAAATCTCCGGGTTCTGCAACCCACTCTAATTCTTGATTGTAAAACGAAAGCTTTTCTTTATCAATGATAAATTTGATTGTTTTGGTTTCACCTGCATTGAGCTTTATTTTTTGAAAATCTTTGAGCTCAATAATGGGGCGAACTACGGAACCCACTTTGTCTCGCAAATACAATTGAACCACTTCTTCACCAGGTACTTTTCCGGTATTTGAAATGTTTAAAGTTACCTCAATATTTTCATTGCTTTTCATTTTCGGATTTGATAGTGTTAAATCGGAATATTGAAAACTTGTGTAACTCAATCCATATCCAAAAGGGAATTTCGGACTGTTTTTTAAATCAATATAAGCTGAAACATAGTTTGAAGCTGTTTCAGTTAGAGCGGGTCGACCTGTATTGAAATGATTGTAATAAATTGGAATTTGACCAATTTCTCTTGGAAATGTCATTGGCAATTTTGCTGAAGGATTGTAATCGCCAAACAAAACATCGGCTATTGCATTTCCAGCTTCGCTGCCCAACCACCAAGTGTAAAGAATAGCCGGAACATTATCTGCTGTCCAGTTAAAAACAAGAGGTCTTCCCGCATTAATTAAAACCACTACAGGTTTTCCTGTCGCTTGAATGGCTTTTACGAGTTCTTCCTGAACCCCTGGAATATGAATATCGCTTCTGCTTTTGGCTTCGCCAGACATATCTGATCTTTCACCAATACTCATAATCACCACATCAGCTTTTTTTGCCATTTCTATAGCTTCGGCAAAACCATCTCTGTTGTCACCTTCTATTTCACATCCTTTGGCATAAAGCAATTTAGTGTTTTTTCCTACTTTGTTTTGCAAACCTTCCCATTGTGAAACTATCAATTTATCATAATCAATCCCTGGAATGTCTACTGACCAAAATCCCTTATTTGCTTTGTGTTCTTTAACTAATGGTCCAATAAAGGCAATGGTTTTGGTATCTTTGGAAAGAGGCAATAAATTATTATTGTTTTTTAATAAAACAATGCTTTTGGCGCCAATTTCTCTAGCTGCTTTAACATGATCCGGATTGTTAAGCTCTTTGTTTTCTCTTTCAGCATTACAAAATCGAAACGGATCCTCAAAAAGTCCCAATTCATATTTCTTGTAAAGAATTCTTGACACTGCATCATCTATCAACGAAATGGGTACTTTATTTTCTTTTACCAATTGCGCTAAATTATTTCTGTAAGCATTGCTTTCCATATCCATATCACATCCAGCTGTGATGGCAAGAAAAGCAGCTTCTTTTCCGTCCTTTGCGAAACCGTGATTTTGCATTTCGCCAATAGAACCCCAATCAGAAACGACGAAACCTTTAAAGTCCCATTTCCCCTTGAGAATATCTCTTTGCAGGTATTTGTTGCCTGTTGCAGGAATACCGTTCAGATCATTGAATGAGTTCATAAATGTCGCTGCTCCTGCATCAAGAGCTGCTTTAAACGGCGGCAAATATACTTCCCAAAGCATTCTGTTGCTCATATCTACAGAGTTATAGTCTCTTCCGCCAATTGCTGCTCCATAAGCAGCAAAATGCTTGGCACAAGCCATGACGGCATCTGCACCTCCTAATTTTTCACCCTGAAAACCTTTTACTCTTGCATAAGCGATTTTTGAACCTAAATACGAATCTTCTCCCGCGCCTTCCATAACTCTTCCCCAACGAGGATCACGGGAAATATCAACCATAGGCGCAAATGTCCAATGTATTCCAGAAGCTGAAGCTTCAATAGCGGCGATTCTTGCACTTTGTTTTATCGCATCCAAATCCCAACTTGCTGCTTCAGCCAACGGAATTGGAAAAGTGGTTTTATACCCATGAATAACATCTTGACCAAACAACAAAGGAATTTTTAATCTGGATTGCATTGCTAATTCCTGGTATTGCCTTGTGTATTGGCTGCCTAAAATATTAAGCATGGAACCAATTTGACCAGTTTTAATTTGTGATTGTTTGTCGAGGTTTATTGTTATTGGTCCAGTGGCAGCATTATCGCCCGTATATTGATTGAGTTGACCTATTTTTTCTTCAAGGGTCATTTGCTTTAATAAAGCATTTACTTTTTGATCAATTGTTTTTTGCTGGGCAAAGGCTAACATACTAAGCAATAAAAGTGAAACTGTGATTAATTTTTTCATTTCAAAATTCTTTATTATTATATATTTAAATTATAATCGGAATATGAAAAACTGTTATTGATTTTTCATATCACTTGTACTTCTTGAATTTTTGAATTCTAAAAAGTTTAAATTGAAATTCCCTTTTTCGAAATAGACTCTGATTTTATTAGTTCCTTTTTTTAAAACTACATTTTTTAAAGTCACCGTTTTCCAATGATCAATTCCTCCAGATGAGGGAATCTCTACTGTATTAGAAATTTTTTCTCTTTCATCTTTAAGAAAAAGTTTACCGCCAGTCGCTTCACTAGAATACCGAATGTCTACATCGAATTTTTTATCTGAAATCAAATCGAAGGTAAATTGCAGCCATTCACCATCTTCGATAGAAGCAACTTGAAATCCGTTCGTGATTTTATCATTGCAAAGTTGAATATCAACACCATCATTTCTCATCATCTTGCCTCTATTCCATTGGGTAGCAGTCCCTGTCGAGACTCTATAATTAACAAAATCTTTATCGGAATAAGCAACTCCGTTTTGTCCCAAATCATATTCTGTAGCGTATACTTTCCCCGGCAACGGATGATTTTTGTATTTTTTGGTATCCGTTGTCTGAACTTGTCTGAACATGGCGTCAATCAAATCATATTTGATGGTTACATTTTCCATTTTATAATTTTCAGCCACTTGCATCAAGGCTGATTTTGCAAAAGCCTCCGTTGGTTTTGTTCCTCCTTTTTTCCAATATTCCAATAATTGTTCGTATTCAGGAGTTTTTGAAACCGAAGCAATTCCCGCTATATTATCAATTTTTTTCATTGGCCAAAATGCCCAGCCAATATTATTTGATTCGAATAAAGATATTGCCTCTTTGAACCAGACATTGGAATTTTCACCGCCTTCTCCCATCCAAATCGGGACATTGTATTGGGTTCTGTAATTCAACATTGCTTGTATTGAAGCCTTGTCGTTAAAGTTCCAATATTTATGAAAACTCAAAGCCATATTATCGTCCCAAAGCGGAAACAAACCTTTGTAATTATTTCCCCAACAATTTCCTTCGATAAAAATCAGGTGATTGGTATCAACTTCTCTTATGGCTTTTGTAATTTTAATTTGCAAAGCCCTTAAAGGTGCATTATCAGTTTCATCACAACCATTTTGATTGGTTCCCGTGAAATTCCAATTGGTTTCATTTATGAGATCATAGCCACCAATCCATGGGCTGTCTTTGTAACGCAAAGCCAACTTTTTCCAAAGTGCAACTGTCTTATCCTGATTTGCCGGACTTTCCCAAAGTGAGGGTTTTGCGGGATCATAATCTGATATATTAGCATCTTTACCCTGACCGCCTGGAGCTGCGTGTAAATCTAAAATCAGATATATTTTATTGGTAGCACACCAGTCCAACAAATTATCGGTCATTATAAAACCTTCTTCCAACCAAGTGTTTTCACCAAAAACTTTTTCTTCCTCAATAGGTAAGGTGTACAAGTTATAATGCATTGGCAATCGGACAGAGTTAAATCCCCAAGCTGCCAATGAATCTATATCTCTTCTGGTTATTCCATTTGCTTTATAGGCATCATAAAACTCGACTGTATTTGCAGCGCCAATTAAATCTGTGATTTTTTGTTTAATCTTATGTTGTGGTCCTGCAAATGAATCCGTTTTAAGCATGTAGCCTTCTTGTACCATCCATCCGCCCAATCCCAAGCCGCGCAATATCACGTTATTTCCATTTCCGTCTTCAATATTTTGCCCATTGCTATGCAAATATCCTTGGCTGAATAAGGACAACGTAAGAAAACAGAAGAGTGTAAAAAATATTTTTTTCATATGGACTAATTGAAACAGAAAAATAGCATCATTTAATAAACTGATGTTTGAATGGAATGAGGTGGAGCAGTGAGTGCGGCCATTTTTGAATTTAAAGTCAGGCTATAGTTTATTTCTATATCTCCCTGATTCATTACTATAATTATTAAACTTCCGTCCTCATTTAAAAAGGCTGTTGTTATCAAATTGTTTGCGCTGGAAACACTGGAGATTCTTTTTGCACCCGGACGAATGAATTTTGAAAAATGTCCGATATAATAATAAGAATTCGTAAACGTGAGCTCATCTGTTTTTGTATCTCCGTGAACAGGGGAGAAGCAAAAGTTTCCAACGTGATTTGGCCCTCCAGTTTCATCTAGCAAAATATTCCAGTCTGTCCAGGCTACCGTTCCGTTATTGAAATCGTTAATCATAGATTTACCGTAGCGTTCCGCCAATTTTGGATCTTCTGATACAATTCTTTTTAAATCATATTTTTCAGTAGTTCCTTCCGTAAAAATTAAGTTTTTATCAGGATAGGCCTCATTTACTGCTTTTACATTATTATACATAGGAATACCGTCTTTCCAGTCTTCATACCAGTGGAAACCGATGCCCCAAACGTATTTTGAAGCTTCAGGATCATTTAAGATAACACTTGCTCTTTGAAACATTAAATCGCGGTTGTGATCCCAAACAATAATTTTTTTATCACCCAAGCCTTCTTTTTTCAATGTTGGCCCTAAGTAATCTTTTAAAAAATCTCTTTCTTCCTCAGCAGTATAAATACAAGATTCCCAAGTTTGGGTAGCCATAGGTTCGTTTTGAACGGTCAATCCCCAAATTGGAATTCCTTCCTTTTCATAGGCTTTTATAAATTTAGCATAATAATTTGCCCAAGGCTGATAGAATTCGGCTTTTAATTTTCCTCCCTGCAACATATTGTTGTTGGTTTTCATAAATGCCGGGGGACTCCAAGGACTTGCATACATAGTTAATTTTCCGCCGGCAGCAGCAATAGCCAGTTTTGTAAATGGCAACCTGTATTTTCTGTCGTGTTCAATGTTGAATGTTTTTAACTCAGCGTCACCCTCTTCAATATAGGTGTAACTTTCACTGGCAAAATCGCAACTGTGAATAGTTGTTCTTCCTAAAGAATAACCAATTCCTTTATCAACGCTGTAATAAGCTTCCATAAATATTTTTTGGTTTTCTTCGGATAATTTATAGAATGTTTCTGCGGAAGCATCCGTTAATGCAGCCCCAATACCCAAAAAAGTTTGAAATTGCTTGCTCGGATCAACCAAAATAGCGGATTCTGTTTCCAAAGGTTGTTTAAAATCATTGAATACCAAAGAGTCTGTAAGGGTAAGCTTTAGATTTGTGCTGTGTGCAGAAGTATAAACCAACGGGGTTCTATTTTTTGTCACTATTGGTTCTTCAGCCTTTAAATTGGCTTTTTCTTTGGGTGTACATCCTGTA
>JBDNHN010000323.1:0-10143 GCA_041688725.1 Gillisia sp. | reverse complement strand
GGTTTTTTTATTGGCAATATTTCTTTCCAGCGAAAGTAATAAGGAGGGCAACAACAACAGATTTGCAAGCATAGCGAAAAGCAAAGTGGCTGAAACCAAGCCTCCCAGAGCGACGGTACCGCCAAAACTGCTTATCATAAATACCGAAAACCCAAAGAAAAGCACGATGGAAGTGTAAAACATGCTCACTCCGGTTTCCTTCAAAGCAGCGTACACCGAACGTTTTATTTTCCAGTCATTGGCTTTTAACTCCTGCCTGTATTTTGCCAGAAAGTGAATGGTGTCATCTACTGAGATCCCAAAGGCAACACTAAATACCAGTATGGTTGATGGTTTTATAGGAATTCCAAGAAAGCCCATCATTCCTGCTGTGACCAATAATGGAAGTAAATTTGGAATAAGCGACACTAAGATCATTCTGAAGGAGCGAAACATCCAGGCCATTAGTAGGGCTATGAGAAGTATAGCCAGGGAGAGCGAAATAATTAAATTATTTACCAGATAAGAGGTGCCTTTTTGAAAAATAAGCGCTTTCCCTGTCATAGTAACTTCAAAACGTTCTTTAGGGAATATTTTATCAATTTGGGGCGATAAGTTGTCCTCGATCCGTTTCATTTCATCGGTTCCAATATCTTTCATAAACGTGGTCATCCTCGCGTATCTTCCGGTTGAATCTATATACGCATTCAGCAAATTTCCTTCAGAAGAAATTCCTTTTAAATAGGGGGCGATAAAATTTTGCTCCTGTGAAGTTGGCAATTGATAATATTTAGGATTTCCGTTGTAATATGCCTGTTTGGAATATTTGGCCAATCTAACTATTGAAAGCGGGGAGGAAAGCTGAGGTACATCTGAAATTGCCGTTTCAAGAGCTTCCATCCTTTTTAGGTTTGCCAGTTTTAAAGCTCCTTTGGGTTGTTTTGTATCTATTACGATTTCCAATGGTAAAACCCCATTGAATTCTTTTTCAAAAAACCGGATGTCCTTAAAGAAATCGGCTTGCTGAGGCATATCTTCCAATAAACTTCCCGAAATTTTGATGCTATAGATCCCAATTATACTGGCGACTAATAAAACTATGGAAGAGATATAGATTGTGATCCTGTGATTTTTTACCATTTTTACCGTCCAATCCACAAAATTCCCTATCCAGAGCTTGTTCAGGTGTTTTAAATGCTTGTCTTTCGGGATTGACATGTAGCTGTAAATGATGGGAATTATCACCAGGCTTAACAGAAAGAGCGCAAGAATATTTATGGAGGCTACAATCCCAAATTCTTTTAACAGCGTGCTGTCTGTTAAGATAAAAGCTGCAAATCCTGATGCTGTGGTTACATTGGTGAGTAAAGTGGCATTCCCTACTTTTGAAATTACCCGCTGTAAGGACTTTGCCTGGTTTCCATGTATCTTGATTTCCTGTTGATATTTATTGATCAGGAAAATGCAGTTGGGAATCCCTATAACAATTATTAGCGGCGGAATTAATGCCGTGAGCACAGTTATTTCATAATGCAAAAGCCCGATAATTCCAAAAGCCCACATAACTCCAATTAAGACCGTAATCATGGAAATAAGTGTTGCTCTAAAGGAGCGGAAGAAAAAGAAAAAGATCAGGGAGGTTACAAAAAGCGCTGCTAAAATAAAAAGGCCTATTTCGTCTATGATATTTTGGGAATTAAGTGTCCTTATATAAGGCATTCCGGAGATGTACACTTCCAGGCTATAATCCTTTTCAAATTGTTCTATAAGAGGACGCAATTTTTCCAGAACAAAAACCTTGCGATCTTCTGAATTTACGATCCCTTCATTGATATACAACGCGGTTTGAACGGTATTGGAAGTACCGCTAACTACCAGATTTTCATAAAAAGGCAGTCGGTTAAAAAGTTCTTCTCTATAATTGGCAACTCCTGTGCTATCCCATTTCACCTGTGTTTTCAGGGGGATCATTTCAAATCGACTGGGATTTTCAAATTTTTGCAATTTTTTGAGGTTTCCCACCCCAACTATCTGGTCTACCTCCTTATAAGCTTTTAAGGTTTGTGTTAACTCGTTCCAGGCTGTAAATTTTTCGGGGGTGAAAAGTGCGGGATCTTTTACCGCTAGTACTATCAGGTTGCCTTCTTCCCCGAATTTGTCCAAAAAGTCGTTATATTCCAGGTTTATTTCATCATCATCCGGCAATAAATTGGCCTCAGTATAGGAGAATTGCATGTTTTGCCATTGTGTGGCAAGAAAGATGGTGATACCTATAATAATGACTATTATAGTGATTCGGTTTCGAAGAATTACACGGGCGATGGAATTCCAAAATCCAAAGCTGAATATTTTTGACATGGCTGGTTTTTAAACGACTGCAAAGGTATAAAAAGCCTTGGTGTTAATTGATCTTAAGAGAATTAATCTGTTAAAGTTAGATTTCCATATTAAAGGTAAATTTAAAGGAAAAATTTTTCTCGAATGTTGGCAAATGATAAGCTCCATAACGGTAGGCAAAACTTAACCCAAAACCAAAGAGGATTTTATTAATTTCAAATCCAGATTCGGAATATCCTTCTTTTAAGGAACTGAATGCTCTGTTTTGATGCTTTTCAATATTACCTATATTACCTATGGCATGCCTTGTGATTAGCACAAGTTCAGGTTGAATTCTCTCTGAAATTACAAAAGGTTTCAAATGATGCTTAATTTGGATACTGGCGAGTTTATCTGAAAAAAACTCATTAAAAAACATCGTTTCAAAACTTCGAATCCCGGCAACCGAAAATCTTTGCCCAATGGTTTCTTTATTTGGACTGTTGGGGTAGGCATGATATAAGTGGGTTAAGGGAATGACTCCCAAACCTAAATTGCCTTCCAAAACCACTTCGGTTAAAGATTTGTCAATATATTCCTGTTCGTGAACCAGTTTCAAATCCAATTTGGTATAATTAAAATTCCCATCAAAAACTCCCTTAAAACTTTGGGTTATTTGCGCGGATATTTTAGGAAACCCGGGCTGAAATTCGGAAATCACATAAGGGGTTTTAATGAATTTGCTAAAAGGAGTCCATACAACGGATATTTTTGCCTCAGATAACGTGTAGTTGGAATATAACTCGCCATTATCTCTAAAAGCATAGTTGTTGGTTTGTTCGATTTCGCTTCTTGAAAGCTGCAATTCCGATTGAACTTTTGGACTTACCTGATGTTGTAAACTGGTTTGCCAGGATTTATATTTATAAAACTGGGTGATGTTCACCAATCTTGGTTCAAATAAGGAATAGGTCCTGCTATCGGTTAAATAAAGATTACTGCCCACCTCATTAATGTCTTTGGTATAGTTAAACCCTAAAATAGAATTAGTGGATTCTGCGATCAAAAAATTGACCCCAATCTGATATTTTGTTTCATTATCCTTAAATCCTCTTGCTACATAGCCGTCTAATTTAAAATATTGAGAAAATTTATAGTTGGTAGAACCTCCAACTCCTAGGCGAAAGCCTTCATAATCATTGTATTTGACCAAATATTTCAGGTCTAAGTCAAAAAGGCTTATTCGATAATAACCATTATTGAAATTTGAATTGCGTTCCAATTGTCCCCGGATATTATTCCTTCTTGCGATACTGTCGGCATAAGCCATGAGATGGTATTCGGTTGAATCAAGAGATTGTTTTCTATATTGTTCCCAAAAAACTTCAGTCGGATTATTTTTTTTTATTAAGGCTTCGATGTCAATATTTTTTCCTTCTATTTTTGGAATATTTTTTATCCGAATATCAAAATAGGAGGAGGTTTGTGTTAAACTGCTAGTTATGTTTTCCTCTCGGTCTACAGTCACTTTTCCTAAAGAGATGTTTCTCCCGAACAAATTGATGGGCTCAATGTTGTTTATAAGGTTTGCCACTATTTTCGTCTCGGACGGAAACCAAATGGAATCTTCTTCAAAAAATTTGTACAAATGAGTAATCTTCGCATTGGTGTTCATGCGATGATTCACAGTAGCTTTCTGCACAGCAAAACTCTTTGTGTTTATATGAAGTTCCCCCTGAAGTTGCGTTGCTTCTGAATTATCTTTAGGTGAAAAAAAAATCACGTAATAAGGATTTAGAGTATCAGATAAGGTTTCTATTAATTGAAAATTATAGTGCTCTAAACCATTTTCAGAAAGAGGTCCAAAGAATTTTTTGTTAAAAATGTCATATTCTTTTTTATAAATAGAATTGGAATGGAGGCTTTTTTCAAAAACATCGTAAACAGGTTCATAAAATCCCGGCATATTTGAAGCTATAACAGTCTCTTTTTTTGTTTTTTTATGCGAAATCTGATGCAGGGAGAGCTTTTCAAAGATGTAATTGTTTATTGATGGTTCAATAAAATGGGTAGTTGTATCTTCCCTTTTAATAACAGTTTTTGAATAGGTCTGATATTGAAAGGCAGGTAATGCAATTTCCGGAGAGTTGTTGGGGATATTATCAATTGCATTTTTGATAATTCGAATAGCGGTAGTATCAGAAAAGAATCCGGAAGCGGAGTTTTCATGAAACGGAATTGTTCTTTGACCAAATGCCAAAATCGAAGTAAAAAGGCAGCAAAGAAGGATTTTTATTGGCATATTCTTTTTTACATAGAATTTAGCATAAAAGTATAATAAAGAGATTTTAGGTTTTCGGTTTAAGGAAAGTTTGGATTAGATGGTCATTATATCTCTTTCCTTAACCTCTAATATTGCTTCTACTTTTTTTATGTGCCTGTTTGTGAGTTCCTGAATATTATCTTCAGCAATTTTAATTTCATCTTCAGAAACTTCCACTTTTTTAATTTCGTTATTGGCCATTTTCCGATCGTTCCTGACGCCTATTTTTGCTTCTTCGGCTTCATGTTTTGCCATTTTCACCAGTTCCTTGCGGCGTTCCTCGGTTAAAGGCGGAACGTTAATTATAACACTTTCCCCGTTATTCATAGGGTTAAAACCCAGATTGGCCATCATTATTCCCTTCTCAATATTTGGGATAAGTTTTCTTTCAAAGGGTTGTATAGTTATTGTCCTGGCATCGGGGGTATTTACATTTGCAACCTGGTTAAGTGGGGTCATATTGTCGTAATAATCCACCATTACTCCTCCCAACATGGCGGGGTTTGCTTTTCCGGCACGAATATTAAGAAGTTGCTTTTCCAAATGTTTAATGGTGTTACCCATATTCTCTTCGGTGCTTTCAAATATAAAATCTAATTCGTCATTCATTTTTTTAAACTTAAAGTTGAAAAAAGGTTTTAATTATTTTTGTTATCTGATTATAAATTCACTTTGGTCCCTATTTTTTCACCTGTAACAACTTTTAACAGGTTTCCTGGAGTATTCATATCAAATATAATAATGGGCAATTCATTTTCCTGGCTAAGTGTAAAAGCGGTGGTATCCATCACTTTTAAACCTTTTTTGAGCACATCGTCAAAAGTAATATGGTCAAATTTTGTTGCCTGTTTATCTTTTTCAGGATCAGCGGTATAAATTCCGTCTACTCGGGTACCTTTTAAAATCACATCGGCTTTTATTTCTATAGCTCTTAAAACAGCTGCGGAATCGGTAGTGAAATATGGATTTCCTGTACCGCCACCAAAAATTACCACTCTGCCTTTTTCTAAATGTCTCAAGGCTCTTCGGCGAATAAAGGGCTCGGCCACTTCATTTATGTGGATGGCAGTTTGCAGTCTGGTTTGCACATTGGCAACTTCTAAAGCGCTTTGTAATGCCAAGCCATTGATAACTGTGCCCAGCATTCCCATATTATCTGCCTGCACCCGGTCCATTCCTTTGCTTGCACCGGCAACACCTCTAAAAATATTTCCTCCGCCAATTACAATAGCGATCTGAACTCCTTTTTCTATTACCGATTTTATTTCCTGAGCGTATTCTGCAAGTCGCTCCGGATCAATTCCATATTGTCGTTTTCCCATTAAGGCTTCCCCGGATAATTTTAGCAGTATTCTTTTGTAAGGCATATGGATTTTTTAGATGAGTTGTGCAAATATAGACAATATCTTAATTTGTAAAGAATCTCTTGCTACCGATTCTTTTTAAAATTTTGGTTTAGTAAAAATTTAACCATATAGAACTTGGAATATTATGAAATATGACAAAAATTCAGAAGGATAAATTGGCTGGATTTTTGTTATATTTGAAATGATAAAACAAAAAATAACAACCAAATGATTGGATATTATATCATCGCAGGCCTCATATTTATTTTGAGTTGGTATGTTAGCAACAAGCTAAAAAGCAAGTTTAAAACATATTCAAAAGTTTATCTCCAAAACGGGATGAGTGGAAAAGAAATCGCTGAAAAAATGCTGCACGATAATGGTGTTTTTGATGTAAAGGTTATTTCAACCCCTGGAATGTTAACCGACCATTACAACCCTCAAAAAAAGACGGTTAATTTAAGCGAATCAGTTTACGCACAGCGAAATGCTGCTTCTGCCGCGGTAGCGGCGCACGAATGTGGACATGCTGTGCAACACGCGCAAGCTTACAGCTGGTTGCAAATGCGAACCCAACTGGTTCCTGTGGTAAGTGTGGCTTCAAGATATTCACAATGGGTGATCATGGGAGGTCTTTTACTTATGGCTTTTACAGCTATGGGGAGCACTGTTTTACTGATAGGAATAATATTTTTTGGTATGGGAACTTTGTTTAGTTTTATAACCCTACCGGTAGAATATGATGCCAGTAAAAGGGCTTTGGTATGGTTGGAATCCAAAGACATGCTGAGTCCGCAGGAACACGATGCTGCCGAAGATTCTTTAAAATGGGCCGCCAGGACTTATGTGGTTGCTGCAGTAGGATCACTCGCTACCTTAATGTATTTTGTCAGTATATATTTTGGAAGGAACTAATTCAGAAATCTGGAAAATAAAAAAGGATTCACAATTTGTGAATCCTTTTTTATTTTCCAGATTTGCTAACAGCTTTAAACTTTGATCTGTCTTTTTATTTGCTGATTTAAAGAAATGAATGTTTCTGTACGGGAAACACCATCTATGGACTGAATGTTTTTGTTTAAAACATTCATTAAATGTTCGTTGTCCCTACACAATATTTTTATAAATATAGACCAATTCCCGGTGGTAAAGTGACATTCAATTACCTCGGGAATTTCCATTAGGCGTTTTACCGCCTGGGGATTGCTCACCGCTTTGTCCAGATAAACCCCAACAAAGGCTAAGGTTGTATATCCTAAAACCTTCGGATTGATCATGAGCTTAGAGCCTTCAATTAATCCTGATTTTTCAAGTTTCCTCAATCGTTGATGAATCGCAGCCCCACTTATTCCTATGCTCCTTGCAATCTCCAGGATAGGCTTTCGGGCATCTTCCATTAGGCTATTTAATATGATTTTGTCTATTCCATCAATAGTTACTTTTTCATCTACTACTTTCATACACTTTGGATTATTTGAGATTGGGAGTTTTAAACTTGAGTGTTTTTTAGTTAATTTCCAACTTCCCCAAAAGGATTATAACCTAAATAATCAGTTTCTTTTTCAGTAAAGACAATGCCATGTAATTCCAATTCTTTTAAAATAGGCTCATACACTTCTTTTGAAATGGGAATTTGCACTCCGGGAGTGTTTATCTTTCCGTTTAAAATAGCAAGGGTTGCAATAGCCACGGGCAACCCAACAGTTTTTGCCATAGCAGTTTGGTTTTGATCTTTCCCTATATGGACCATGGTCGATTCAATTTGCTTTTTTTCGCCCTTGAACTCATAACCAAATTTGTGATGCATGACGATCATGTCCTTATCATCTTCTGCCAGGGTCCATTTGTCAGATAAAATCTTTTGTAGCGCCTGTGCGGGAGTAGCGTTTTCTATTCCTATTTTCTTTTCATCATTGAACAGGTCTAATTCTACTATTTTATCCCACATAATGTCATCCTGGTCAATTTTTAGGTTGAGCCTGAACTTTAATTCAACCGTAGCCGTGGGAGAATAAGGAAGAAAGGAATTGATAAAATCCCGGTAGCTCATGTTTTTGGAATCTTGTAATACGTAGGTGTCATCTGTCACCCCAAGTTGTACAAACATATTCCAGGCCCTGCTAAAACCAACCCTTCTAACGGTTCCCCTGTAAAGGGTTAAAATATCTTCCAATCCATAAATGCTTCGGTAGTCTAATGAATTTCTGTTGGCATAACCTTCAAATTTCCCGTAACCATCTATATGCATAAATTCGGTTCTCCTAAATAATCTGTGATAAGGGATGTATTTATATTTTCCTTCCTGGAGAAATTCGGCAACGCCACCCTGGCCGGCAACAACTACATTTCTGGGATTCCAGGTAAATTTATAATTCCAAAGATTGTTATCGCTCTCCGGCGCTACCAGGCCACCGGCAAAGGATTCAAACAACAACATTTTGCCTCCCTTGTCCCGAATACTGTCTATGACCCGCATTGCGCTCATATGGTCTATTCCCGGATCCACGCCTATTTCATTCATAAAAACAAGGCCATTTTCCTTTACCTCCTTGTCTAAAGCTTTCATTTCTTTGCTCACATAGGAAGCTGTAACCAGGGACTTTTTGAATTTAACACAATCCTTTGCAGCTTCAAGATGAAATCTTGCGGGGAGCATGGATATTACGATATCTGCTTTCTTGATGGCCGATTCCCGGCTGGTTTTGTCAGAAACATTTAGCTCAATAGCCTTACATCTTGGATGGTTATTACAAAGTTTATTGGCTTGTTCTATTTTCATATCGCCAATTGTGAGAAATAAATTTTCTTTTTCAGATTTTTCTAGTAAATAGGTTATTAGTACCGAGGTAGATTTTCCGGCGCCAATCACTAATATTTGTCTCATATTCAATTTTCTTAATTAGTTTTGTAGTCTTAGAGATACGAATGTACTTAATAGTTTACTCCCTAAAAAATTAATTTATGGCAAGAAAATTTTATATTGCAGGTTTTTTCTTCGGACTCATTGGAATAATTCTGGGAGCCTTTGCCACTCATGGGTTAAAGCCGATGCTTACCCCTGAAGCAGTTAATTCGTTTGAAACAGGAGTAAAATATCAAATATATCATGCACTGTTGTTTCTCATTTTGGGGAATATGAAAGAATTGGGGCAAAAGATTTCAAATTGGGTATTTTACATGGTATTGTGCGGGGTGTTGTTATTTTCAGGATCCATATATTTACTATCGACAAATGCACTGACAAGTTTTGATTTTAGTGTTATTGCCCTAATAACCCCGTTGGGGGGAAGTTTGATGATCCTGGCCTGGACAATTCTCCTGATCCATTTTGTAATGTTAAAAAAGAAATAAAAAAGGAGGCTTTTAAACTGCTAACAGTTTAAGATTATTTACTTTTACAAGCCTAAACAAACACTCAACTTATAGTATTATGTTGGCAAACAAACAATTTACGAAATCGATTTCGCTAGAAAATTACGGAATTAAAAACCCGAATGTTCACTATCAGCTTTCTCCGGAAGAACTTCATCGGATTACCTTACAAAAAGGCCAGGGGGTAGAAGCTAGTTCCGGTGCTTTGGCAGTAAATACTGGAAAATTTACCGGACGTTCCCCAAAGGACCGGTTTATTGTAAAAGATGATATAACAAAAGATGAAGTTTGGTGGGGAGATATCAACATCCCATTTGACCCTGAAAAATTTGATTCATTATATATCAAGGTAGTAGATTATCTTTCTGAAAAGGAGTTATACGTTCGAGATTCCTTTGTTTGTGCTGATGAAAATTACCGTCTTAAAATTCGTTCGGTAAACGAATATCCCTGGTGTAACTTATTTGCTTTCAATATGTTTTTAAGACCGGAAACATCTGAACTTGAAAACTTCAATGAAGACTGGATCATTATTAATGCTCCGGGTTTTGAAGCCAATCCCTCGGTGGACGGTACCAGACAAGGTAACTTTACTATTGTTAACTTCAGTAAAAAAATCATATTAATTGGAGGAAGCGGATATACCGGAGAGATTAAAAAAGGAGTTTTTTCGTCTTTGAATTTTATACTACCCGTATTAAAAAATGCTTTTCCAATGCATTCTTCCGCCAATATTGGGGATAATGATGATACCGCTATTTTCTTTGGACTTTCAGGAACCGGGAAAACCACCTTGTCTGCAGATCC
>JBDNHN010000322.1:0-2019 GCA_041688725.1 Gillisia sp. | reverse complement strand
CCTTATTTTTGCGGGCGCAATTTCGGCTATATAAGTAGGTGCGTTCATTGAGGCCATCCCAATTCCCAATCCGCCAATAATTCGAAAAGCAACCAATAAGGAAACAGATTCCGGTAAAAAAGCAGGCAATCCAGAGCCCCAAGCAGAAATTGAAAACAATATTGCTGAAATGATCAAAGAATATTTTCTTCCAATTGCAATACTTATTGGCCCGGCTATAATTGCTCCAAAAAAGCAACCTATCAGCGCACTTCCTACAACCCAACCTTTCATTCCGGGATCCAGGTCAAAATACTGACTAAAATAATATTGTGAACCATTAATTACACCGGTGTCATATCCGAAGAGTAATCCTCCCAAAGCTGAAACAATGGTAATAAGGATTAAATAGGTTTTATTTTTCATGAGGAGAGCTTAAAAATTTGTTAAAACTAGTTAAATTTTTTGATAAATTTTTATAATTCTGACACTTTGATATAATCGATGTGAAATTTTGCAGGGAAAATAGAATCAAGCACCTCCGGAGATCCAAAATTCTATTCAATCAGGTGAATTGCTTATACAAGGAATTTCAAATTTTGCAATAAAAAACCATCTTCAAATAAATTTAAAAGTTGCGTTTTATTATTGAATTCTTATTCTAAAATAGATTTTATTATCTATATCTTAGTGTAAGTATAATAAAATCCAAACGACTTATGGTTTAAATAAATTAGCCTCCCGTATAAAAAACAACAACTAAATTATTAAAAGCTTAAAAATCAAGTTTAGTTTATAAAAATAAAAAAGACATTAAATGAAAATTAAAAACCCTGTTTTTAGTTACAATGAATTTTACGAATGGATGAAAGAGCTTTCCAAAGAAGGCAAATCCTCCGGGGAAGATCAAAGCGAAGTGATGGCTGAATATACAAGCCTGAACAACAAGCGTATGAAACGATTGAACAATACCGTTAACCTTCAGCCGGAATTCATTGGGCTTATGGAAGAAATAAAAAAACCACAAATCTGGTACCTCATAACCGAAACCTGGTGTGGGGATAGTGCTCAAAATCTGCCGGTAATTGCAAAAATAGCTGCTGCTTCCAAGGAACAAATCGACCTGCGAATAATACTAAGAGATGAAAATCCGGAATGGATCGATAAATACAGAACCAATGGCGGTAAGTCCATTCCCAAACTTGTATCATTTGATCAGGAAGGGGAAGAGTTATTTTCCTGGGGCCCGCGTCCTCTATCTGCACATCATATAATGCTTAATTGGAAAGAAAATCCGCTTGAAGTTACCAAGGCAGATTTTGAAAAGGAATTGCATACCTGGTATGCGCAGGATAAATCATTAAGCCTACAAAAAGAGTTTGTGGAGATTTTTGAAAAATTATAAAATTCCGTTGTTCTAATTCAACGACATTTTCTTTTATGCCATAATTGCCCAAAGGAAATAAATCTCTTGGTCCATCAGCATTTATGGCATAAAATTTAAGTGTAAATCTCTGTAATAAAGCAGATTCCCAAATAGGAAATGCCTTTTCTAAGGGAACCTATAAAACGAATTTCCAGTGCAGGTTGGGAAGCATATACTAATCGGAAATATGAATTATCGAAAAATAAGGAATTTTACTTTGTTTCAAAATAATCCTCCACAAAGGCAACCATCTGGTTTTTGGTCAATTTATCACTAATCTGTACCGAAATCTTTTTGCCTTCTAAAAAGTGCTTTTCTGAAATTTGATTAAAAAACTTATCCCTGGCAGTTCCGGGGCCAAATAAAAGTATATCCCGGTAACCTTCCAGATTTTTTCCAGCATTTTAAAATATTGCTTGAGTTCCTCATGTTCAATCTTTTGCTTGCTGTATTCATTAGGAGAAGATTGTTGTGCATCTTCAGAAAACCTTGTTTTGTTATCGGTTTCCCCTTTCTCCCGAAGGTGACCTACTGATGGAGCTTCTATTGCATCAGCAATCAAGCCGTTAATACCATCGTATTCAATAAAATAAGCATGGGCAAAATCCATCCAT
>JBDNHN010000321.1:0-1877 GCA_041688725.1 Gillisia sp. | reverse complement strand
TGAAGCCAGCGTAATTGCAGGAAGTATTGGATTATTGGCTTCAGCTTCTGTGGGTTTTGGAAATGCACTTTTTGAACCTATTCACGGCTCCTATCCGCAGGCAACAGGAAAAGGGATCGCAAATCCCGTGGCTTCCATTCTATCTGCAGCCATGTTACTGGAACATTTTAATTTGACCAAAGAAGCAGAATCGGTTAGAAAATCGGTGGAATTGAGCATCCACCTCAACGTTTGCACTCAGGATATTGATATCGACAATCATTATTCCACAGAAAAAGTGGGCGACTTTTTGGAAGGAATTATCAGTGAAATTGGACATATAAGGGTTAATAACGAAAACATTAACATCGGGCAAATGACCATCATTTAATTTTTGTTTTTTTTAGCTTGAGCTTCCCGGGACCATGTTTCGGGAAGCTCTTTTTTTTGTGTTAACGAAATAACAGATAAAACCAAAATTTTCGCCTAAATCAAAAATTGAAATAAATCAGGTTTATCGTTCAAATATTGTGAGTAAAATTTTTCGGCTTTCATACGCTCTACCAGGGGTTCAAAATCTTTTCGATCCTTAAGTTCAATTCCCACAACCGCAGGACCATTTTCCCTGTGGTGCTTTTTGGAATATTCAAAATGGGTGATATCATCATCAGGTCCTAAAACTTTGGCCACAAATTGTTTTAAGGCTCCTGCCCTTTGAGGGAACCGGATAATAAAATAATGCTTAAGTCCGGCGTACAATAAGGCGCGTTCCTTAATTTCGGCGGTTCTTGTGATATCGTTGTTACTGCCGCTTATAATGCAAACCACGTTTTTTCCTTTTATCGCTTCAGCAAAAGTATCGAGAGCTGTAATTGCCATTGCCCCCGCAGGTTCCACCACGATCGCATCCTGGTTATAAAGGTCTAAAATTGTCTGGCAAATTTTTCCTTCCGGAACGGTGATCATTTGATCGAGATTTTCCTTACAGATCTCAAAATTCCGCGCTCCTACTCTTTGTACCGCTGCCCCATCCACAAACCTCTCAATTTCTTTTAATTCCACAACCTTTCCTTCCTTCAGGGAAGTGGTCATTGAGGCTGCACCTTCCGGTTCAACACCGATAATCTTTGTCTTTGGAGAAAGTTGTTTAAAAACAGAGGATAATCCTGCCAGGAGTCCACCGCCGCCAAGTGGTGCAAAAACATAATCTATAGGCGTTTCAGCTTGTTCAAGGATCTCAAGTGCGATGGTGGCCTGACCTTCTATCACTTTTTCATCATCAAAAGGATGGATAAATACCATTCCTTTTTTTTCGCAATGTTTAATGGCGCTCTTAAAAGAATCGTCGAAAGTATCTCCTTTTAAAACTACCTCAACCCAATCTCCCCCAAACATTCTGGTTTGCTCAACCTTTTGTTTCGGGGTTGTACTTGGCATATAAATTACTCCTTTAACCTGCAAGTTACTACAGGCAAAAGCCACACCTTGAGCGTGGTTCCCGGCGCTTGCGCAAATCACTCCTCTATCGAGTTGCTCCTTGTCCAGGCTTGAAATTTTGTTATAAGCTCCCCGGATTTTATACGAACGTACCTGTTGCAGATCTTCCCTTTTGAACAAAATATTGGCATCATATTTTTTACTGTAAGTAAAAGACGTAGTAAGGGGAGTTTTTACCGCAACCTTTGAGATGCGTTCTGCCGCTTTTCTGACAGCCGCTATCTCTGGCCTGTATGTTTTCTGGGTAACTGATAAAGTGTTCATAATTCCTCTAAATTTTTCATTTCAGACATTGCTTTTCTCAATTCGGCGCCTACTATTTCAACCGGATGTTTTCTTATGGAATCATTAACCGAAATAAGTTTTTTGTTATCTACTCCTGTATTTCCGGTGCCATAAGC
>JBDNHN010000320.1:0-4310 GCA_041688725.1 Gillisia sp. | reverse complement strand
GTGGTTGGTTTAAGGGAAGGAAGTTGGCTGGAATTAAAAGCTGAGCAAATTATATTGAGAGGAACCTTGTCTGCACGTATTTTTAAAGCTGGTGAAGCACCTTATGAACTGGAAACAAACAGCAGCCTTACCGAATTAAACTGATATGGATTACCAAAAAATTCTCAATACCATTCAGGAAGAACTGAAATATTATGACGCTTATGGAAAGGTGGCTTCATATATTCCTGAACTGGCAAAAGTAGATCGCAGGAAATTTGGAATGCACCTATATGGGGTAGATTCCAAACATGCTGCTTTTGGGGATAGTACAGAAAAATTTTCAATTCAAAGTATATCCAAGGTTTTTACCCTTACTATGGCCATGAAACTTTTAGGTGAAGAACTATGGGATCGGGTTGATGTTGAGCCTTCGGGCGATCCCTTTAATTCTCTTTCCCAGTTGGAATACGAAAGAGGAATTCCCCGAAATCCCTTTATTAATTCAGGAGCATTGGTAATAGCCGATATTCTGGTTTCCAATTTAAACGATCCCAAAAGAGAATTGCTGGATTTTGTCCGCAAGATCACAAATAATCCCAATATTGATTATGACAATATTGTAGCTGCCTCCGAAAAATCAATTGGATACAGGAATTATGCTTTGGTAAATTATATGAAAGCTCTTGGAAACATTAAAAACGATGTTGAAACAATCGTCGATTTTTATTTTTTCCAATGTTCCCTGGCCATGTCTTGTGAGGAACTCTCGAGAGCCTTTATGATTTACGCTAATAATGGGAGCATTCTGGAAACAGGAGAAAATTTATTTTCCAAGTCCAAAATAAAACGTATCAATGCTTTAATGCAAACCTGCGGATTTTACGATGAAGCCGGAGAATTCAGCTTTATGGTAGGATTACCGGGAAAAAGTGGTGTTGGCGGCGGAATTGTCGCCATACATCCTTCACAATATTCAGTTGCCGTCTGGAGCCCGATATTAAATGCAAAAGGCAATTCAGAACTGGGAATGGCTGCACTTGAGAAACTAACCACCCTTTCCGGATTCTCAATTTTTTGATAACTAAAAAACCTCATCCTGTTAGGATGAGGTTTTTTTGAGCGAAAGACCGGGTTCGAACCGGCGACATTCAGCTTGGAAGGCTGACGCTCTACCAACTGAGCTACTTTCGCATTAGGGTGCAAATATAACCGTAATATTTTTCAACTTCCAAAAATATTATAGCTTTTTTAAAAAATGATATCCTTTTATTACATACCCGTGATTCATATAAAACTTATGCGATCTGAAATTTTCAACGTAAGAGTTTAATTCTGAAGTCTCACACCCCATTTCTCTGGAATAACTGAAGATAAATTCGAAAATTTCCTTTCCAAATCCCCTGTTTTGATATTCCTTCTTTATATAAACATGATCAGGTTCACAGGATTTTCCTGCATAATGTCGCGTCATAAACCACAAACCGAAAACTCCAATAATTTCATCTTTAAAAAAAACCTCAAAACATTCGTAATTCTGGGTTAACATTTCCTTAAAACGGGCTCTGAGCAATGCTTCATCTATCTGATATTCACCCAATTCCATCACAAAGGGAATAATTCTATCCAGGTCTTCCTTTAAAATCTTGTTAAATGATAATTCCATCCTGCAATTTCTGCAAAAATAGCACTAATTTTAGCTATTGATAATAATTAGATTTTAGATACTTATGAAAAATAAATCCGGCAAGACCCAAGACCTCATCGATCAAAAATTTTTAGAGCAAAGAAAAATTTTTTTATGGGGGGAGGTAAATGCTAAAGCGGCAAAACACGTAATTGAACACCTATTATATTTAGATCAGGAATCAAATAAAGAAATACAATTTTTTATAAACAGTCCCGGTGGCTTTGTGACTGATGGATTTGCCATGTACGATACAATGAAATCTTTAAAAAGTCCTGTTTCAACAATATGTTCCGGACTATCGGCTTCAATGGGATCTATTTTACTCTCGGGAGGTACCAAAGGGAGACGCTTTATTCAGCCACTTGCAAAGGTAATGATCCATCAGCCTAGCGGCGGGGCAAGAGGCCAGGCTTCAAATATTGAGATCCAGGCAGCAGAAATATTAAAAATAAGGGAAATTAGCGCAAAATTACTTGCTGAAAATTGTGGACAACCCATCGCTAAAGTTTTAAAAGACTTTAACAGGGATTATTGGATGGATTCAAAGGAATCTGTTGCCTACGGGATTGTTGATGGTATTTTTAAACCTTAAATTGTAATGAGCCACAAGATCAAACATAATGTGATTGGCAGCAAAGGCAAATTCTATATGGAGGATGAAATCGGAATAATTTCTGAACTTAGATACTCCACTCCGGAAAATGGTGTAATGATAATAGATCACACCGAAACCAGGATAGAATTTAAAGGAAAAGGTCTTGCCTCAAGATTGGTAAAAAAAAGTGTGGATTATGCACGGGAAAAGAAAATTAAAATTGTCCCCGGTTGTTCCTATGCAAAGGCCCACTTTGAAAGTCACAAGGAATATGAAGATGTGCTTAAAGATTAAATAATTGAAATTTTGATCACAACGATCCATATCCGTGAAATTCCGGCATCTGCTGTATATAGCGTTCGCCAAGCAGTATTAAGACCCGGCAGACCAATCGCTGAATGCGTTTTTGAAGGTGACACCTCTGGTAATACCTTGCATTTGGGTCTTTTTATGGATGAAAATTTAATAGGGGTTGCAAGTTTTATGCAAAACAGCAGCCCTCTATTTAAAGATGCGGAGCAATATCAGTTAAGAGGAATGGCTGTTTTATCTGAATTTAAGGGACAAGGCTTTGGAACCTCAATGTTAATTGAAGGAGAAGAAAAGTTGAGAAATTTGGTGAACCACCCATTTTTATGGTTTAATGCACGTGATTATGCAATCGGGTTTTACGAAAAATTCGGTTATAAAACCATAGGTGAAAAATTTGATGTTCCCGGAGTATGTGAACATATAATTATGTTTAAACTCCTTTAAAATTTATATCGAAATTTATGAAAGATGAGACTTTCAATTCATCAATATTACCCAGTTTTCAAAAAAGGAGTACCGCTCATCTCCCTGTTTCTGCTTATTAGCTTTACCTCCTGTAAAGAAGAAACAAAAGCTTATTCCGCTCCAATTAGTTTTTCAACAACAATAAATAATTTTTTCTCGGGGAATTCTGAAAAAATCTCAGAAGCACTTTTAAATTCAGAATTGTCCTCCTTATTTTATCCCGATTCAGTTAAGGCATTCTACAATAACAGAAATAACGATTTGGCCTGGAGCAATCCCAAATTCAGAAATTCCCTGATTGACACGGTGAAAAATGCTGAAGCCCAGGGCCTGTTTTATAATGATTACCACGGAAGGGAGTTGGAAAAAATGTTGTCAAACCTAAATGATCTCAACCAACAGGAGTTAATAAAATTAGACTATTTACTGACAGATGCCTTTTTTAAATTTGGAAATCATTTATTGAACGGCAAGATCAATCCAAAAAAATTACCCAAAACCTGGGACATTGCCAAAAACAGAAGAAACCAGGTAAAATTATTGAATCAGGCTGTTGATAAAACCAATCTGGAAATCGTGCTAAGCCAATTAAGACCCACTCATCCCATTTACCAAAAATTGATAGCTGCTTCCAAGGAATATCAAAAACTAAAAAATGATCTCTCCGGTTTTGAAGAAATTGAAAAAGGCAAATTGATAAAACCAGGAATGCAGGATCAACGCCTGCTCAAAATTCAAATCAGATTGAAAGCTCTGGGATATCTAAAGCCTATTGATACAATGAGCAATTCGTATTCTGAAACTGTACAAGAGGCAATAAAACGATTTCAACTTGAAAACGGGTTGATGGTGGATGGAATTATCGGGAATAAGAGCATTGGAATGTTGAATCAAGGTTTTGACAAACGTGCTGAGCAAATCCTGGTTAATCTGGAACGTTGGAGATGGTTTCCACGGGATTTGGGTTCCCAATATATTTTAATAAATATTGCCAATTTCCAACTCCAGGTAGTCAAGGGAAACCAGACAATAAGTACCCATAAAATAATTGTGGGAAGAAAATCGAGGAAAACGCCCATTTTTTCTGATGAAATAGAATTCCTGGATTTTAATCCCAGCTGGTATATTCCCCCCACAATTAAAAATAAGGACGTGATCCCCGGGGCGAGAAGAAACCCTTCTTATTTAGCAAATAAAAATATTGATGTTTACAACAATATCGGTCAAAAGCTTAGTCCTTCCCAAATTGATTGGTCCAGTAGTGCAGTG
>JBDNHN010000319.1:0-2388 GCA_041688725.1 Gillisia sp. | reverse complement strand
GCCCGCATTAAAATTTCACAACACTTAGGACTCATTGTAAAATCTGCTTAACTATGTAAGCGGCTGCAAATATACATAAATGTTTCAATTTTCAAATAGCACTTGCAGAAAATATCAATTTTGTATCTTTGATTTCTTTTGAAAATTAAAAGTTTCAGGATTAATGCTCAGTTTTGGAAATTTTAAAGACTTCCGCTTCCTGGAACCATCATCGAAGGATCACATGATTACGAGGAAAAATTCCGATTAAATTAATAAAATAACAAAAATATTCAAATGAAAGATGTAAAAGAATATGTAGAAAAAAATAAGGACCGGTTTGTTTCCGAATTGGTTGAATTGCTTAAAATTCCATCCATAAGCGCCGATCCGGCCTATAAAAAGGATATCTTAAAAACTGCTGATGCGGTTAAAAAAAGAATGGAGGAAGCGGGCTGCGACCTAGTTGAAATTTGCGAAACCCCCGGGAATCCTATTGTGTACGGAGATAAAATAATCGACAAAAATTTACCTACGGTTCTGGTTTATGGGCATTACGATGTGCAACCACCGGATCCATTAGATTTATGGGATAATCCGCCTTTTGAGCCGGTTATTAAAAAAACCGCGGACCATCCCGAAGGTGCTATTTTTGCCCGTGGCGCCTGTGACGATAAAGGACAGATGTACATGCACGTGAAAGCGCTGGAATATATGACCAAAACCGGCCAGTTGCCCTGCAACGTGAAATTTATGATTGAAGGCGAAGAAGAAGTTGGGAGCGAAAGCCTGGGTTGGTTTATTGAGCGCAACAGGGAAAAACTCGCCAATGATGTGATCCTGATCTCCGATACTGGAATGATCGCACCGGATGCACCTTCAATTACAACAGGCCTGCGCGGCTTGAGCTATGTTGAAGTAACGGTAACCGGCCCAAACCGCGATTTGCACAGTGGATTATACGGGGGAGCCGTGGCAAACCCTATCAATGTTTTGGCAAAAATGATCGCTTCCCTGACTGATGAAAATAACCACATTACCATTCCCGGTTTTTATGATAAAGTAGAGGAATTGAGTAAAGAGGAACGCGCAAAAATGGCGGAAGCTCCTTTTGATCTGGATAAATATAAAAAGGCTCTAGATCTTGATGATGTATATGGAGAAAAAGGCTATTCTACAAATGAACGTAATTCCATCAGACCAACTTTGGATGTCAATGGAATTTGGGGTGGATATACCGGGGAAGGAGCAAAAACGGTAATTGGGGCCAAAGCACACGCAAAAATAAGTATGCGTTTGGTGCCAAATCAAGACTGGAAAGAAATTACCGAACTCTTTAAAAAGCATTTTGAAAGTATCGCGCCAAGAGGAGTGAAAGTAGAGGTAAACCCTCATCACGGCGGACAGGCATATGTAACGCCAATAGACACTTTAGAATATAAAGCTGCAAACGACGCTTATGTGGAATCTTTTGGCAAAACGCCAATTCCCCAACGCAGCGGTGGAAGTATCCCTATTGTCGCTCTTTTTGAAAAAGAATTGAAGAGCAAAACCATCCTGATGGGCTTTGGACTAAACAGCGATGCGATTCATTCTCCAAATGAACATTTTGGGGTTTGGAATTTTTTAAAAGGGATCCAGACAATTCCTTTGTTTTACAAGCATTTTACAAAACTTACCAAAAAATAGGTTGTTGTCCATTATATAAAAAAACGCTTGTGAAATGTTTTCACAAGCGTTTTTTTATATTGTTATTTTCTTGAAAAAGTTTACATTTTTTTGACAAATTTGGTAAGAATCACAATTTCCTGACCATCAACTTTTCCTTCAATGTGTTCGGCATTATCATAATCCAAAGTTACGCGGCGAACTACAACTCCTCTTTTTGCAACTATACTTGAACCTTTAACGTGCAAATCTTTTATTAGAACCACATTGTCACCGGCTTCTATGGTAACCCCGTTGCTGTCTTTATGAATAGCTTGTCCGGGAGCTGCAGTTTTTGTTTCTCCGGCTGTCGCCCAGGCCTTTAGGTCATCTTCCATGTACATCATATCAAGCAGATCCTGTGGCCAGCCTTCAGCCTTCAGTCGGTTTAGTATTCTCCAGGCCATCACTTGCACTGCGGGAACAGGACTCCACATACTGTCATTTAAACAGCGCCAGTGATTGGCTTCTGTTTTTTCCGGATCTTCAATTTGTTCCTTGCAGGTAGCGCAAATTAAAATTTTATTTTCAGAATCTTTAGGAGATTCCGGCACTTCATAAACTTGCAGATCATCTTGTGAGGTACAAAGTTCACATTTCGAGTTGCTTCTTTGAAATAATTCTTGTTCCAGGCTCATAAATAAATATTTTAGCGCAAAGGTACAGGATTACATTAAATAGGGTTGTTCTAAAATTCAAAAT
>JBDNHN010000318.1:0-2281 GCA_041688725.1 Gillisia sp. | reverse complement strand
TTTCAACTTGTTATTTAAAACGACACTTTTTTTGACATAAGCAAAACTTGTTCATTATGTATGTCAGTTTGTCAGCGAAGCTCTCTTGGTATTTTTTTTGACTATGGAAAGGAACAAACATTCAATTTAAATTAAATTTAAAAACATATGGCAACAGGAAAAATCAATGTATCTGTAGAGAACATATTCCCGCTTATTAAAAAATTCCTTTATAGTGATCACGAAATATTTTTGCGTGAGTTAATCTCAAACGCAACTGATGCAACCGTAAAGATGAAACATTTGACCAGCATTGGTGAAACCGATGTGGAATATGGAGATCCTGTTATTGAGGTTAAGATCGATGAAGAAAACAAAACCCTTCATGTAATTGACCGCGGAATAGGGATGACCAAAGAAGAGGTTGAAAAATATATCAATGAGGTCGCTTTTTCAGGTGCCGAGGAATTCTTGGAAAAATATAAAGATTCCACCAAAGACAGCGGAATTATAGGCCATTTTGGTCTTGGATTCTATTCTTCCTTTATGGTGGCAAATAAGGTTGAAATTTTAACCAAATCTTATAAAGATGAACCGGCAGCCCGATGGACTTGCGAAGGAACTACCGATTTCGCTTTGGAGGAAGCCGATAAAACAGAACGTGGTACTGAAGTAATACTTCATATAAACGAAGAAGATAATCAGTTTTTAAAAGAAAGCAGGATCCAGGAACTATTGGTGAAGTATAACAAGTTTATGCAAATCCCAATTAAATTCGGAACAAAAGAGAAAAGCCTTGATCTTCCTGAAAATGCACCGGAAGATGCAAAACCCGAATCTGTAACTGTAGACAACATAATCAATAATCCTACTCCCGCCTGGACAAAACAACCAGTCGATTTGGAGGAAAAAGATTACAACGATTTTTACCGCGAGTTGTATCCAATGCAACTTGAAGATCCGTTGTTTCACATTCACTTAAATGTGGATTATCCTTTTAATCTTACCGGAATCCTTTATTTCCCAAGGATGACTCAGGATATGAATATGCAAAAGGACAAGATCCAACTTTACCAAAATCAGGTTTATGTAACCGATAATGTTGAAGGAATTGTCCCTGAATTTTTAACTATGTTGCGCGGGGTTATTGATTCTCCGGATATTCCATTAAACGTTTCACGTTCCTACTTACAATCTGACGGTGCTGTTAAGAAAATTTCCAGTTACATCACCAAAAAAGTGGCCGATAAGCTGAAATCCCTCTTCAACAATAACCGCGAGGATTTTGAAAAGAAATGGAACGATATTAAAATCGTTATTGAATACGGAATGCTTTCTGAAGAAAAATTCTTTGAAAAAGCCGATAAATTTGCGCTTTACCCAACTGTAGATAATGCGTATTTTACCTTTGAAGAACTTCAGAATAAAATAAAAGATTCTCAAACCGATAAAGACGGAACCATGGTGATCTTGTACGCTTCAAACCAGGATACGCAGCACAGCTATATAGAAGCCGCAAAGGATAAAGGATATGAAGTATTGTTATTGGATTCTCCAATTATATCACACCTTATCCAGAAACTGGAAACTTCAAAAGAGAAAATTTCTTTTGTGCGTGTAGATAGCGACAATGTGGATAACCTCATCAAAAAAGAAGAAGATAAGATCTCAAAACTTTCAGAAGAAGAAAAAGAAAAACTGAAAGCCGATTTTGAAAAGGTGGTGCCCAAAGAATACAGTATTCAACTGGAAGCGATGGACAGCAATTCTGCGCCACTGATTATTACCCAACCCGAATTTATGCGCCGTATGAAGGAAATGCAACAAACCGGTGGCGGGATGTTAGGAATGGGCAATATGCCGGAAATGTACAATTTGGTGGTAAATACCAATCACGTACTGATTTCGGAAATACTGAACACGAGCACCAGCAAAAAACAGGGACGCCTGATCAGACAATCGTTGGATCTGGCTCGATTATCTCAAAACCTGCTTAAAGGCGAAGAATTAACCGCCTTTATAAAACGTAGTTTTGAAATGGTGAAATAAGAAGATTTAGAATATAGATATTAGACCGCTTCGCTTTATCTAAAGCGAAGCGGTCTTTTTATTATATAAGTAACATTAAATTCCTTTGAAATTAGCTATAGCTTTCTTACACTAAATAAAACAAAAAAAATGAAACAATTTTTATTGATATTATCGGTATTGACAATTTTTGGATGTAACCAAAATCAAAAGAAGGATTCTTCCGAAAATGAGAAAATAACTGAGCCTGATGGAGGCCCCGGAAATGAAGCAG
>JBDNHN010000317.1:0-2155 GCA_041688725.1 Gillisia sp. | reverse complement strand
CGTCATAGGTCTTGGAAAAACCAATGATTGGATGTTCGTTTTTATTATACTTAATGCTGTAAACAGGATTTATGCCTTCAGAAATGACCCTGACTTTAAAACCGGATTTTTCAAGGGTATTTGCAACCATTGGAAATAAGGCTGTTGCCGCTGTCCCCCCGGAATAACAAAACACATTTTTCAGTTCAAAATGCGATGCTATTGCTTGTGCCCATACCTGAGACAAATGACTTCTCCTTGAATTATGAGTGCAAATAAAATTGAGCCTTAACTCTTGTTGACTCGATATTTTGGCTTGAATATATTCAACGACGGGTTGCAAAGCAGATTTTCGGTCATTAGAAATAAGCTTAACATCAAGTGATTCAATTATATCTTTAATTTTTTTAAATACCATCAAAATCAAGGGGGTTAGAGATAAGTTAATGAATTAGCTGCAACCTGAATTTGGGGAACAACAGGAATTGGCTGGAGTTTCCTCTGATTTATCTTCGGGAATGCCGCAATTTTCCCTGGCAAGACAATCGGTTTGTTTGGAGGTAAGAAGCAAATTCCATCCGTCAAAATCCAGCCCGTATTTGCCAATAGTTTCACCCTGATATTCCACTTCTATCTCCAAATCTCCCATATTTAAAACCTTTTCAGAAAGTTCAATAATATTCAATAATTTGTTTGGGTGAAGTCTGTGATCATAATCATTGGCACTCCAAAATTGGAAATTGGCAACATCTTCGTTTCTAACGGTTCCACCACAGTCTATGAAATGTTTAGTGACTTTTCCCACCTCGGTTACATGAAAATGCCGGGGGACCAATTCCCCGTCAGGCAGTTCAAACTGAATTTGAACTGCCTTTTTCAAAATTGTCTTGATCTCCGAAAGTTTCATAGTTGAAAGATTTAATATTAGTTGAATTTGTTTACCTGTAAGCTAAGGTTAGCAGCAATCTTTTGGAGTCGGAAAATCGAATTGATCAAAGAGTTTATTGAACTGTCCCTTGATTTCTTCCCAACGTTGGGGATTGATGCAATAATTCACCCTGGTTCCTTCAATCCTTCCCTGAATGATCCCGATGTCTTTTAACTCTCTTAAATGCTGACTAATAGTTGCCTGAGCCAATCCCAATTCCTGAACCAGATCACCGTTAATACAACTATTCGATTTGAGCAAATATTGAATGATAGCAATACGTGCGGGGTGAGAAAATGCTTTTGCCGAAAGTGCCAGATCATTTTGAGTTTCTGAGTACAGATCACTTTTTGTAACTCCCATTTTTTATTTTGTTATTAAGGTTTGTTTTGTATTGTAAAATTCCAAAAGTGACGGCAGGAGATTTTCCTGAGGCAAGTAGGGGATACCGTAAATTCTTTCAGTAAGGATTTCGTCAATTTTATTGATCACTTCAACTTCTGCAAGGGCCCTGCTCTTTAACAACGGGTCTTTCAGATTTTGCTGCATCGAAAGACTTTGGTTGATCACCCAGGCAAAAGTTCCTATACCTGCTCGTTTTAAATCTTCCTGTAAAGCAGCGGCTTCCCGCATTGGTGTGGTTTCCGGAAGTGAAACCAGGATTATTTTAGACAACTCGCTATCTTGCAATGCCATATACGGAGTTTTGACATGAGATGGATCCAATCCTGTATTCCTAAGTACTTCCCGGTGGTAACTTCCGGCCGTATCTAAAAGTAATAGGGTATGGCCTGTTGGAGCGGTATCTATCACCACAAATTTTCGTTTTGCCTGTTGTATGGCTTTGGAAAAAGCGTGAAAAACGGCTACTTCTTCCGTGCAGGGAGACCTAAGGTCTTCCAATAATAATTTTTTTCCTTGTTCATCCAGATTTTTTCCCTTTTGTGAAACTACCTTCTCTGTGTATCGTTGAGTTTCAAGTTTTGGGTCAATGCGATCTATTGTGAGGCTTTTGGGAAAATCAGAAATCTGGTTCATAAAATCCTGTATGTGCGCAGCTGGATCTGTCGTGGTGAGATGTACTTCAATACCTTTGCGGGCGATCATAATTGCCAAAGCTGATGCGGTAATTGTTTTTCCCACGCCTCCTTTTCCCATGGTCATAATAAGGCCATTGGTTTTATTTGCGGTGAGATCTTCCACCAGTTGATCCATTCCTTTAAGGAGATGATTTAATTCCTGAACATT
>JBDNHN010000316.1:0-3437 GCA_041688725.1 Gillisia sp. | reverse complement strand
TTTAAATAGTTTCAAAGCCGCTCTGTGAGCGGCTTTTTTACTTAACTTCGGATAAAAATCACTCTATGCTGGTCCACACCAACGCCATTGTTATAAGCGCTTTAAAATATGCCGAAGCAGATTTGATCGTGAAATGTTATACCCAAAAAACCGGTTTAAAATCTTATATGTTACGTGGAATATTAAAATCGAAGCGGGGGAAATTTAAAGCGTCACTTTTTCAACCTCTAACGCAATTGGAACTGGAAGCGAAACATAAAGATAAAGGCGGGCTGGAATATTTGCAGGAAGCAAAAATTTTAATTCCCTATAAAACCCTGCACACCCAAGTGGTAAAATCGGCCATGGTGTTGTTTATTTCTGAAATATTGCGAAATTCCATTCAGGAAGAAGAGCAAAATGAAAGTTTGTACGAGTATTTGGAAAACTCCCTGAATTGGCTGGATAACAATCAGAATATAGCAAATTTTCACCTGTTGTTTTTGCTGAAGCTCACCATTTATCTGGGGTTTTATCCCGATGATGAGAATATGGAATTCAACTATTTTAATTTGCTGGAAGGTGTTTTTTGTGATTCAGAGGTCAATGATTACTGCATAGAAGGCACAAACCTTAGGTTATTAAAGCAATTATTGGGCACAAATTTTGATGAATTGAATTTGTTAAAATTAAATCAAATCCATCGATCGAATTTTTTGGGTATGTTGCTTGATTATTACCAGTTGCATATAGATGCTTTTAAAAAACCCAAATCGCTTTCGGTACTCAATGAAATTTTCAATTAATGCGATCTATTTTTTTAGCTGCTTCCTTCTTTTTTTTATTCAATAGCCTTCAAGCACAGGAAATAACTGTTTTATCAAGGGAATTGAGTACGCCTCTTTTGAATGTAACAATTTTCAACAAAAACAAATCAAAAAGTGTTTTGACCAATTTTGACGGCAAGGCCGAAATTTCAATATTCGGGATGAACGAAATTCTTGTTTTCAAACATGTTTCATATTTGGAATATAAAACTACCAGGGCAGAGATTCAGTTAAAAAATAATAAGGTTTATTTAGATCAGGATGAAAATATGCTTCAGGAAGTAGGGCTTTCTGTCGCTAAATTTGCCCAAAAAAAACAGGATATTCCTCTGCAAATTGTGAGTATTTCTTCTGAAGAAATTCGGTTTTCCAATTCTCAAACTGCTGCCGATTTACTGGAAAGTTCTGGCCAGGTATTTGTTCAAAAAAGCCAATTAGGAGGTGGAAGCCCGATGATTCGCGGTTTTTCTACCAACCGGCTTTTAATTACGGTGGATGGCGTGAGGATGAATACTGCTATTTTTAGAAGCGGAAACCTTCAAAATGTAATTTCCATAGATCCTTTCGCAGTGGGACAGGCTGAGGTTATTCTTGGCCCGGGATCAGTAGTTTACGGAAGTGATGCCATAGGCGGGGTAATGAATTTCTATACCTTAAAACCTCGATTTTCCATGAAAGGAGAAACTAGCTTTTCTGGAAATGTTGTTACCAGATATGCTACCGTAAATAATGAAAAAACCGTTCACGCCGATTTTAATGCTGGTCGAAGAAATTGGTCGTTTTTAAGCAGTATCACCTATTCAGATTTTGGGGATTTAAAGATGGGAAGCTACGGTCCCAAAGAATATCTAAGGGAAGAATATGCGGTAAGAAGAGATGGAGAAGATGTAGTAATTGACAATCCCGATACAAAAGTTCAGCGGTCAACAGGTTACAATCAAATAAACCTGCTTCAAAAAATTGCCTATATGGCAGATGATAAATGGGTTTTTAACCTGGGAATTTATTACTCCACAACTTCAGACTTTCCACGTTATGACAGGCTGTATCAAAAAAGGGGCGGGCAATTGCGCTCGGCAGAATGGTATTACGGACCGCAAACCTGGTTTTCAGGAAATTTTCATATAGATAAAACCGGGAACGGAAAAGTATACGATAAGGCCCAATTTACCGGGGCTTATCAGTATTTCGAAGAAAGTCGAAACAACAGGGATTTTGGGAAAGAGCTTCTATATAATTCCGAAGAAAATGTAGCTGCTTATTCTGCCAATTTTGATTTTGAAAAAGATTTTGAGAAAAACAAATTGTTTTACGGACTTGAATATGTTTTAAATAATGTGTTTTCGGAAGCAAAACAAACTGATATCATCAATAATTCCTCCGTTCCCGATGCTTCAAGATATCCAGATGGTTCTTCCTGGCAATCTTTGGCGGCTTATTCAAGTTTCCAATGGCGCATTAACCCGGAGCTTGTCCTGCAAACCGGGGCGCGTTATAACCATATTTTTCTAAAAGCCAATTTTGATAATTCAATTTTCGATTATCCATTCGAAAACGCCGATCTAAGTACAGGTGCATTAACGGGAAGCACCGGTCTAAGCTGGAAGCCGGTGGAATCAATCGTCTGGAAACTCAATTTATCTACCGCCTTCCGAGCTCCTAATATAGATGATGTCGGGAAAATATTTGACTCTGAGCCGGGTGCGGTAGTTGTTCCAAATTCAGATTTAAAACCTGAATATGCCTATAACGCTGAAGCTGGAGTGAATTGGAAAATCACGGAATTTGTCAGGATCGATCTGGCAAGCTTTTATACCCACTTGGACAATGCCCTGGTGAGACGTGATTATGATCTAAATGGGGTTTCAACTATAGAATATCAAGGAGAACCAAGTAACGTGCAGGCAATACAAAATGCGGCCAATGCTTATGTTTATGGTTTTGAAGGGGGGATTGAAGTGAAATTTACCACCAAACTCAGGTTGACCTCACATTTTACAATTACCCAAGGAAAGGAAGAACAGGATGATGGCAACTTGGCTCCGTTAAGGCACGCGGCACCCTTATTTGGGAATGCCCATCTGGTTTGGAAAGCTAAAAAACTCACAATAGATTTATTTGGAGAGTATAACGGGCAATTCGATTTTGAGGATTTAGCACCTTCGGAACAGGGAAAAGCCTATTTATATGCGATAGATCAAAACGGAAATCCATATTCCCCTTCCTGGTACACCATTAATCTAACCGGGAAATACGAGGTCAGTGATAACTTGCAGGCTACAGCCTCCCTTGAAAACATCACCGATCAACGTTACCGCGCCTATTCTTCAGGAATTTCCGCTGCCGGCAGGAATTTGATTTTAGCGGTTAATTACAGTTTTTAGATTACCGTTACAAACTTCACAACAAACCCAACCGGTCTTTAAGGCCTGTTAGGTTTAAGTTAGGAATCATTTAACTTTTTCCACTTATAAAACCTTCTCTTTTCTTAAAAATGATTATTTTCGCACCTCATAAGAAATTTTGATAAAATGAGCACAAAGTTCCCTGAATATAAAGGACTTGACTTGCCAAAAGTAGCAGAGGAAATCTTAGCCTATTGGGAAGAGAATGATATTTTTGAAAAGAGCA
>JBDNHN010000315.1:0-3973 GCA_041688725.1 Gillisia sp. | reverse complement strand
GGTATTAATTTTCATTTTTGTATTGCTCGAGTTTTTTAAACACCAAACATCAAAGGAAAATACTATCAGTTTGATTTTTGTGGCGATCCTGCTTATAATCATGATTAGGTATTCTACCATCACCCAATCCAAATATTATTCGTCTTTTTGGATAGAAAGTGTACCTATTCTTTGGTGGTTTTTGTTAATACTTCTAATAGAAATTACTTAGATATTTCCTTTTCTATGGTTTCCTTCCATATCTTTTTCTCCTCTTCAGGACAGGATTTAAGATCGGATTTCTCGATCAATTTGGTGAGTTTTGTGCTGTTGGATGCATATTTACGGCAAGGCTTGCAAATGGCCAGATGCAATAAAATTTTAATTTTTTCCAAAAAGGAAGCTTCATTGTATTGCTTTTTGTCACAGCAATATCCTGCTTCGGCACAATCAACTAATAGCGATATTTTCTTATTCATTTAAAACCAGTTTTTTTCCAGACATTGGGCAAGCGTAGTTCTCGCTCTATGGATTATTACCCAAAGATTAGACGGAGTAATGTTGAACTCATTACAAATGGTTTCTGTATCAAAACCATCTATAGTTTTCATTTTAAATATTTTGGCCTGTTTTTCAGGTAAACTTTCCATACAATTCAGGATCGCAAGCCCCAATTCTTCATTTTCCATTATATCTTCAGCGGTTTTGTCAAACCTATCCGGGGCTTGTTCCTCCAGCCAATCACCGTCATTGGAGTCTTCTTTATATTTGATTTTAACTTCAGCACGGCCTTTATTAGAATTGATCTTACGATATTGATCGATTATTTTTCTTTTTAAGATGGAGATCAACCAGGTGCGCTCCGAGGCTTCTCCCTTAAAATTCTTCATGGATTTTAACCCGGCTAAAAATGTTTCCGAAATTAGATCATTTGCCAGTTCCCGGTCATTTACCCTTGTAATGGTATAATTGAACAGATAATCTGAATATTTATCCACCCATTTTGTAGGATCGATTTTGTTTATGGACATAGGCGATTAACATAATATATTCAAAAATAGCAAAAAGAATATATGAAACATTTATATTTAGGATAAGATTTTGCTGGTTAAATTTTGCATTGACAAAAGTAATTTTATTTTTTAATAAGCCCGGCCCTTTTTAGCAAAGCATCCGGCTTTGGTTCTTGTCCCCTAAATCGCTTGTAAAGTATCATTGGATGTTCTGTTCCACCTTTGGAGAGCACATGTTCTTTAAATTTTTGAGCGATTTCCCGGCTAAAAACACCGTACTCCATAAAATATTCAAATGTGTCTGCATCCAAAACTTCTGCCCATTTATAAGAATAATAACCGGCAGAATAACCTCCCTGAAATATATGTGAAAATGAAGTGCTCATGCAGTTTTCCGGCACGTCTGGATATAATTTTGTCGGTTCAAAAGCTTTCGCTTCGTGGGTTTTTATATCTTTTATACCGGTTGGGTCAATTCCGTGCCAACTCATATCCAACATCCCAAAACTTATTTGTCTGAGTGTGGACATGCCTTCGTGAAAATTCGCCGCTTTTTTTATTTTATCTATTAATTCCTGCGAAATTACCTCTCCGGTTTTATAATGTTTGGCAAATAACTGAAGTGCCTCCGGCTCGTAACACCAGTTTTCCAAAACCTGGCTTGGCAATTCCACGAAATCCCAGTAAACGCTGTTTCCGGATAAACTTGGATATGTAGTGTCTGCGAGCATCCCGTGGAGGGCGTGGCCGAACTCGTGAAATAAAGTGGTTACCTCATTAAAAGTTAACAACGACGGGGTTTTTTTTGTGGGTTTGGTGAAATTGCATACTATAGAAATATGCGGACGTAAATTTTTACCCTTTTTTATTTCCTGAGATTTGTAAACAGTCATCCAAGCACCGTCTCTCTTTCCCGGTCTTGGATGAAAATCGGCATAAAACAGGGCTACTTCATTGTCATTTTCATCAGTGACATTATAGGTTTTTACATCTGGATGGTATTTATCCACATCAAAAACCTCTTTAAAATTTAGATCATATAGCTTATTGGCCACTGTAAAAACCCCGTTAATTACATTGTCAAGTTGGAAATAAGGTTTCAACTTTTCATCGTCAAGATCAAATAGTTTTTGTTTTAATTTTTCTCCATAATAAGCGGCGTCCCATTTTTCCAATCGGTCAATGTTGTCCAATTTCTTGCCGAAATTTTCAAGTTCGATAAATTCCCGTTCAGCTGCGGATTTTGCTTTTCCCAATAATTCTTCAAGAAATACAGCCACTTTTTCCGGGGTTTCGGCCATTCGTTCTTCCAGAACAAAAGCAGCATGTGTTGGGAAGCCAAGTAAGTTGGCTCTTTGATATCTCAAATTGACTATTTTAAGCACGTTTTCCTGGTTGTCCAATTCGTCGTTATGAAAACTCTTTGCCCCAAAGGCCAACGCCATTTTTTTTCGCAATTCCCTGTTCTTGGCATATTGCATAAATGGAATATAACTTGGATATTCCAATGTAAAAACCCAACCATCTTTATTTTTTTCTTTAGCTACCTCTTTTGCAGCATCTGCAACAGTCTTTGGCAGGCCTTCGATATTGTCCTTATCAGTTAAATGAAGTTCGAATCTATTGGTTTCTGCCAGAACATTTTCCCCAAATTTTAACCCCAAAGTAGATAATTGCTTATCTATTTCTCTTAACTGATCTTTTTTCTCATCAGAAAGATTGGCGCCATTTCTTGAGAAAGCTTTGTATTTGTGGTCTAAAAGTGTGGCCTGCTCGGGATTAAGTTTTAAAGAAATTTTGTTTTGATAAACAGTATTTACCCTACTAAAGAGTTCTTTGTTGAGGATGATGTCATTTTGAAATTCTGAAAGCAGAGGTGAAACCTCCTGTGCAATTTTTTGGATCTCATCATTGGTTTCAGCCGAATTCAAATTGAAAAATATACTTGTGACACGGTCCAACTGATTCCCGGAAAACTCTAATGCTTCAATGGTATTCTCAAAAGTGGGTGCCTCATTTAAGTTTGTGATTACCAAAATTTCTGCTTTCGCCAGTTCGATCGCTTTTAAAATGGCCGGTTTGAAATGCTCGTTTTTTATTTTTGAAAAAGGAGCTGTGTGAAAAGTTTGCAGTAATGGATTTTCGGTCTTCATTGGAATGATTATATTTTTAAAATTTCAAAGAAATAAACTGTCGAAATTTTAAGTTATTATTTGAAAATTAACGTATATTTAATTTATAGTTTAATGTTTGACATAAAATTAGTAGTCGCTTTTAGGTTTTGATTAATATATTTAGAATGGTTAATAAATAATATTTTTTCGAGAAAAGCTCTACTATTTGAAAGCCACGTTCTGCGTGGCTTTTTTATTTTTTGAGCCCTTTGGCTCCTTCAATTACCTTTTGTTTTAAGTCTTCTTTGTATGCCAGTACTTTATCCTGCATTGATTTATCTGTAGCTCCAATAATTTGAGCGGCAAGGATCCCTGCATTTTTAGATCCGTTTAAAGCAACCGTTGCTACGGGTACACCACCGGGCATTTGTAATATTGACAATACTGAATCCCAACCATCTATGGAATTGCTGGATTTTACAGGAACCCCAATAACCGGTAATGGAGATAAGGAAGCGATCATTCCGGGTAAATGCGCCGCTCCTCCGGCTCCGGCTATAATTACATTTATTCCGCGGGTATGAGCATTTTTGCCGTATTCAAATAATTTTTCCGGAGTGCGGTGTGCAGATACTATATCAACCTCCACCTCGATGTCAAATCCCATTAAAATATCTATTGCGTCCTGCATCACAGGCAAATCACTGGTGCTTCCCATTATTACTGCTACTTTACTCATTTTGTCAAGGGTTTGGTCGTTTAATTATTACTTATAACCTTAATGGTTTTTTTAACATTTTCCGCAATTTCATGGGCCACCTTCAAATCCTTATTTACGATAGTAATGTGCCCCATTTTTCTAAATGG
>JBDNHN010000040.1:0-3698 GCA_041688725.1 Gillisia sp. | reverse complement strand
GATGATGGTAGGTCCATCAGAGTCGTTGTATAGGCGATGGCTCTAAACCACCTAAAGGTGCATTGATTAATAGTTTTTGTGCTGAGCGTTTAGGAGAATCTAACCCACGAGGTTAGCAGGTATGAATAAAAGAGTTGAACGAAAGTGAACCACTGATGAGGTGTCGAGAAGTAGGAACCTCCAGTCAAAAGCTACGAAGTATGATACGGAGTTAAAAGTAATGTTAGCGATAACATTAATTACAGAAATAACCTATTTATTTCCTGTAAGGCTGGCGTCATTCAGGTGGCAAGACTTTTATTTGGGCTTATTTACGGAACTTGGGAAGCTGCATACAAATGTTAAGGGAAATGCGCAATAGGCACAACCTAGAGGCAAAATACCGATAGTGTATGTAGTGGCAGATTAACCCGTAGTAGTGATGAAATTTCTGTAATGGAAATGGAGCGAAGGGGTTAAGTTGTACCGTTTTATTTTATTTACCAACTCAAATAAATTTTGAGGATGAGTTCATTAGATAAAACACAAATCTATTACTTTTAATATGCAACACTGTTTTACGTAGTTATTAAAATAAATAAGCCGGACTATTCAGCCCGGCTTATAAACCTATTGTATAGCGATTGCTATTAACCTTCCCAGGGGTTCATTTGCAGATCCCGTACTCGCTTTACTTTGAGAATGACCATTATCCCCACTTAATTGTTTAGAAAAAATGTTATAGTGAAATTCCGGCATATCATTGTACCGGTTTTTATTGGCGTACACATAATTATCTCTATAATCATCTGCTTTCTTCACCTTTAAAATGATATCACCGTCAAAAGCTGCTCTTGATCCTCCTCGCATACCTTTTGTACCGGTTTGTTGGTAGATGACAAAAAACCATTTACTATTAAAAGCTTTCCGCATGTCTTTGTCCAGGTCAATAACCGGTAATTTTTGAAAGGAATCAAAAAAGATAGCTTCGTGAGCATTAATAGCTACTTTTTCATCTTTCCAATTTTCTACTTCATCAACAATGGTGATGTTTTGAAAATTGGCCGGATCTATGTATTGATCCACTTTATTTTTAAACAAGCTACTTTGTGGGTGTTCTTCAAGGGAATAAAATAAACACTTCACGCCGGCGGCGGCCAACGCATTTATCACTTGAAATAAAAATCGGGTTTTTCCGGCTCCCTGCTCCGCATCTAAAGTAGTAACTACTGAATGAATGGGCTTTTTTTCGACCTGGCCTAAAAATTTACCTATTTCACCATTTAAAGGGAAGATTTCATTATTAGAAACAGTATTCATTGAATCCTGTAAATTTTGACCTCTATAAGATTTTTTGGAAGGCATTACAAGGGCTTCCTTCATGCTTTTAGTGATTTCTTTTTCTATTGGCTCAACAATATAGTCAAGTATGTTAAAGGGAACAGGCTGTTCTGCCTGTTCCTCCTGATGATATATCTGGGCCGGTTGATTTAATCCTTCTGGCTTAGATTTTTTTTTTGAAGGCTTTGATTTTATTGCCTTAGCTTTTTTTTTTGATTTAATAACTTTCCCACCATTACTGAATTTATAGCCCGGTTTCAATTGACCATTTGGTGTAAGTCCCGCACATTTAATACGATTTTCGCAAACTTTTTTACCAGGAACAGACAATCCGTACATTTCAACATCTACCTTTTCCTTCGGTGATTTCAAATATTCCTTAAGTTCGGAAATAGCATCCATCACCTGGTCGTATAAACGGTTTTTATCGTTCACTCGGTCTGTTTTGAATGCATTTGTGAATCGTTTTAAAAGTCGTTCGGCTTTTTCTTTACCTGGGATAGTCCCTTGCATACTGATAAAACTGCGCAATAATGTAACGGCATAGTTAATTTTGGTTCCGGCAACATAGGCCGTCAATTCCTTAATTAGTTTTGTGTTTTCAATTTCCAGTTTAATCCCACGTTCCTTCGCCTGATCTGAATTTTGTGATTGTTCAAATATCTTGGTAATACCTTCATTGGCTTTTTCAAATTCATCCCCTTTATCTGAGGACTTCCGTACATTCCTTGAAACTGCGGCCTTATTGAATGCCATATAAAGTAACCGGACCTGCCGATAGGTCAGGGTTTCTTTTTTAGTTGCATTTAAAAACCTGCGTAATAACTTAAATTCCTCGCTGAAATTATTAACCAATTTCACATCAACAACGGCCTTTTTTATCTTTTTAGCCGGTTGTTTTTTTGTAGGTTTATTTTTGGCGGTTGGCTTTTCGTCCTCTGTTATATCAAGTATTTGAGCACCCATTTTTCTGATTAATTCGGATAACAACTCACCCTGATCATTATCTCTCATTTGAAATACTTGACCATTAATAAAAGGAATTTTAACGTCCCATAGTACAAAATTGATTTGACCTTTATTGGGAAGCCTTAGAAGCCTTATATAAACTACATCATGTTCATCATCAAATACTGAATTTGGTAATTGGCCTTTACTGGCATCAATAAAACCTCTACTTACAAATAAATCGCCATCCTTTCTCCAAACTTTATGTTTAGGAACTAAAGGTTTAGAAGTATCCATCAAATGAATTGATTTACCTGCTTGGCCTTTGGCCTTTTGTTTTTTGGCCATTGGCTCTTTCTTAATTGGTTCAGGATCTTTTTTAATTGCACCCTTATTTATTTTAGCTATAAAGGTATCAATCATTTTGTCAATAGCTTTGTCCTCACCGTGTAGGTCCAACATGTCCTCCACATCTTCCCTGTTATCACGAACAGCCGCCGGTAAATCATTCCAATTGATACTTGATTTTTTCTCGTTGTAATTGCTAAGTGTTATCATAATTTAAGTTTTTAAGCTGCAAGTTCTAATTGAATTAAAATAGCTTTTGCTCTTGCTTTAGCTATCCGTAATCGTTTTATTTTTTTATCATCATCCGGTTCAAATTTCTTGGTAGGAATGGAGCAAGCTTCAGCACTACTTTTTTCAAACTTATAGTCCAAAAGGTTATTCAGCCCGGCAAAGTCTTTTACCCTTTCTGAAATGGTTTTCCCTTCTATCCCAAACTTTTTCTTTTTCTCAACTATTTCATTATATAGTTTTTCCTCAAATTCAGGAGTTTTGATTTCTTCCAGTTCCCCTTCTGCAGCTTCCAATTCTTTATCCAGTTCCTCACGGATTAAATCAATATCGGTATTTTCGTCATACCCTCTATTTTGAAAAAGGGATCGTTTCATTTTTCCAAGTCCGGACACTACCTCTTTGAAGCTGTCAAAATTATAGGTGTAAGTAAAACGGCCTGATTCTAAGCGATAATAGGCAGAAATGGCCTTTATCATTTCCTTATCTGTATGGTTTCCCTGCTCAATGGCCTTTAACCCATCGTACACTTTCTGAAACCGTTCAATGTCATTGATAATGGATTTTGGTAAATTATCTAAATCCAATGTTGGGATCTGCTGAAAACTGATATAATGGTTATCAGTATTTGAAACCATTTTTGATGGAAACCTTTTGATCCAGTTATAAATATCATTCAGGTTGCTTTGCTTTAAATTATCATATCTAACTTTTAAGTTCTTATAATTATTTAAATCTTCAACTTGTTTTCTAAAGACGTGTGCTGCGGCTGTCAATTCCTCTCTAATTTGCAGCATTTCAAACCGTACCAACTTTTTAATATCAGTTACCAGGGCAAACTTAACTTCGTTTGG
>JBDNHN010000314.1:0-2674 GCA_041688725.1 Gillisia sp. | reverse complement strand
CTGTGCCAAGGAGCGGAATTTTATTTCTGTTTCTTTCTTCAAAAAAAGTATTCCGGATGGGTTACATCCGGAATACATATCAATCAATTAACTAAAAACTAAACATAAAATTTTACTTATTTTTTATCGCGATTTGCCGCTTTTCTGGCGCGGTATTCTTTTATTAGTTTTTTATTGAAATCGGATTCCAATTTGTGAAGTTTAATAATTTCCCTTGCCGACATAAATTCTTTTAAAGTGGTGTAAAGCTCTTTTTTAACCGTGTATTTTTCCTTTTCTATATTCAAAATTTCCATCAGCATTTTTTCAGCTTCGGCTTCAGTAATATTTTCAATATTTTCTGATTCGAAATGCTCTTTTTTATGGAGATCCGTTTTGGCGCATTCATACTGGTTGTAAACAGGCCAGAATTTTTCTGCTAATTTGGCGTCCATATTCAATTCCTGGGTGATATAGGCCACTTTCATGGCTTTTATGCGCTCCCTATGTTGTTGTCTGTCTTTGCTTTCCTGGGCTTGCAGTGTGAAAACAAATAGGAACATCGAAAAAAGTATAACTATCTTCTTCATAATAATTTAATATAAAATTAAAGCAGGATCTTCAACATGCTCATTAAGATAATCCAAAACAGCTTCATCACTAAGAACGGCAGTGTTAAAATCATCCAACACATAATCTTCTTCATAAATAAAAGCAGTGATTTCGGTAAAATTTAAATCGATGCTTTCCCCGTCAATATATTCTTCCAGGACTGAAATTTTCTCTGAATCCAATGAATTTACAGGGTTTGGCTTTAAAAGCAATGTTGAAATAATTCCTATAAACACGGCCGCAATACCTACAGCAGCGTAGAACTTCTTTTTCCTGAATAAGGAAATTACCATTCCCCTTGGTTCAGGATGTTCAACTTTTGACAGAACCTGATCTTCCAAACTATCAAAATAGTCTTCGGGGATTGTAAATCCTGATTTTTCCTTGTATTGTTCCAACTCGGACTGTTCACTTGAAATAGCACGCATCATTTTAGCTTCGAAATCCTCAAAATAATGATTTGGGACTTTGAAGCCAGGTTTAAAATGAGTTGCTAATTTATTCTTTTTCATTTGCTTGTTTGACTCTTTTTCAGAAAAAAGGTTTAATTCCCTTTCAAATATTCTTTTATTTTTTTAGTCGCGATATGATACGAGGCTTTAAGCGCACCTTCACTGGTGCCTAAAATTTCAGATATTTCACGGTATTTTAATTCCTGAAAATACTTCATATTAAAAACCTGTTGTTGCTTTTGAGGAAGGGTGGCGATGGCTTTTTGTAACTTCAGTTGAATTTGATCTCCTTCAAAATAGACATCACTTTCAATATTTTCAACCAACCTGTTTTGAAGTTCTTCTGAAGTGAGATGCAATCTTTTGGCCTTCCGGGTTAAAAACGTTAGAGCTTCGTTGGTAGCAATGCGATACATCCAGGAATAGAGCAAACTATCCCCCTTAAATTTATCTATATTTTTATAAACTTTTATAAATGTATTTTGAAGAATATCATCGGTGTCATCATGATTCTTTGTCAAATTGCGGATGTGCCAGTATAAACGCACTTTATAACGCGAAACGAGATCTTTAAATGCTTCATGCCGCGTTTTTAGATTGCGAAGTTTTTTTAATAGTAAGGCATCCTCCTTTTTCAATGATAATTTTTTGTTAGGTGTTTAAGTTATTGAAAAGTATTAGACTTTCACAAATTTCAAAAAATCTATGTTCTGTAAGAATTTTGTAGGAAATAAAAAGTAATAATCCGATGAAATACATAAAATTAAGATTAAACACGTATTTTATTTGGAAAATCCAATTATTATATTATATTTGATATAGCAAAATGATTTAACCTTTTTTTGCCCCAATGAACAAGTTGAATTTGAGCCTTATTTTCATCTCCCCTAAGATGGAAATATTTAAAAAATGGATGAACCTATTTCATCCATTTTTTTTTGTGAAAGATTATTAACTATAGAATTTAAAAAAACCCTGCAAGCGTTTTGGACGCTTGCAGGGTTAACTTTGCCTAAACCTCACAGGTTTTTAAAACCTGTGAGGTTTATTTGTGTTTATTAGGTTTTATTTATTCAAAAGACTGCATATCTACCAATTTCCTGTAAATTCCGTTTTGGGTCAATAAATTGTCGTGTTTTCCTTGTTCCACTATTTCACCCTGATGCATTACCACGATCAGATCGGCATTCTGGATAGTTGAAAGCCGGTGTGCAATCACTATTGAAGTTCTTTTCTTCATCATATTATCCAGAGCTTTTTGCACTAATTTCTCGCTTTCCGTATCCAGGGCTGATGTTGCCTCATCCAATATCATTATGGGAGGATTTTTTAGTACGGCACGGGCAATAGAAAGGCGCTGTTTTTGTCCCCCACTCAGTTTATTTCCGCTGTCGCCAATATTCGTTTCAAGGGCAAGCGGTAAATTCTTCACAAATTCCCATGCGTTAGCTATTTTAAGTGCATCAATAATTTCCGGTTCGGTAGCATCACTTTTTCCCAGGGATACATTGTTTTTTATGGTGTCGTTAAACAGAATTGAATCCTGTGTCACCAAACCCATCAACCCGCGAAGGGAATGTTTGGTGATTTGGCGAATATCAATTCCATCAATTTTAATGCTTCCCTGGTTT
>JBDNHN010000313.1:0-6297 GCA_041688725.1 Gillisia sp. | reverse complement strand
TTTATTCGGAATTTCATTGTTGTATGCTACCACAGGTTCCATTTATTTTAATGAAGTTATGGAAGTTATCACTTCTAACAATCTGACAGTATTGGCATTTATTCTGTTTTTTACCGGGCTTTCCTTTAAAATATCCCTTGTACCATTCCATTTTTGGACTGCCGATGTGTATGAAGGGGCGCCAATAAGTGTTGCCTCCTATTTATCTGTAATTTCAAAAGGAGCCGCTGCATTTATATTAATGATCCTATTGTTTACTGTTTTAAGACCATTAATGCACGTATGGGAAAACATTATATATGTAGTCGCAATTGCCACAATGACTATTGGTAACTTATTTGCGTTACGTCAAAAAAATATGAAACGCTTTCTGGCGTATTCATCCATTGCCCAGGCCGGTTTTATTCTTTTAGGCCTCATTGCCGGAACACAATTGGGAGCAGCAACAGTGGTTTACTTTATATTGATTTATATATTCTCAAATCTGGCAGCTTTTGGAGTAGTACAGGCTATTTCATTAAAAACCGGAAAGGAAAATATGGACGACTATAACGGCTTGTACAGAACCAATCCTAAACTGAGTTTAGTAATGATGCTGGCCTTATTCTCACTGGCAGGAATTCCGCCGGTGGCAGGTTTCTTTGGCAAATTCTTCCTGTTCACTGCAGCCGCGAGTCAAGGTTATTATTTCCTTGTATTTATAGCCGTTGTGAATGCGACCATTTCCCTTTACTATTACTTATTGGTTATCCGGGCGATGTTCATAAGAAACAGTGACCATCCTATTCCATATTTTAAAAATAAGATCTATATGCGTTTGGGATTGGTAATTACAGCGATTGGGATCCTGGTCCTTGGATTATACAGCCCGTTGTACGATTACATCTATGAATTAAGCAGCATATTCAGTTAAAAAAAATTGGATTGCTAATTCACTTATTTGGAATTTGGAATCTTGAATTTGTTACTTTAAGAAAAAATATTATGGCATTACAAGGAAAACATGCATTTGGAAGCATCGGGGATACACGAGTTACTTTTGTTGAAAAAAAGATTAGTGAAGACCGCAAGGATTTTTTAAAAAAATTGTTGGAACACAACGGATTTGAAGTATTAATCCAGGAAGACAAACGAAAAACTGAAGAAGAACCACAACTTTATACTGTTGCAGTAACCGATATGGTCTTTAACCCCACCGTTTATATTTTTGAACGCAAATTAAGAACTTTCGATGGCAGAAAAATGACCCAGGATTACTGGTTTCAGCGTACCGATGACACAAATCCCCGATACTGGAACAACGGATCCGAAGAAAATTAATCGAGCTTCATTTTAAGTTCTATCTGATCCTGCTTCCCCAAATTTAGATTTGCGGGATACAAACTAAAATTTTTTATCTACCCCCAATAAAAAAACTTCCCTTATAGGGCAGTTTTTTTATTTCCGGATATTTGGATTTATTTGAATTAAAGAAAATGAGAACTAATTCCTGCCAGGAAATCCCGCAAAAGAAAACCTCCTCCCAATCAGCACTTTCATCAGGTTAATTTGAACGAAATGTATCAACTTATCGGAAATCTACAAATAGAAACCACTGATAATTTGTTGTTAAAATTCTGTTTCTCAATAATTTAAAAACTACCTTCAGAAGAATATAATAACCAACATCCTTTTATATTAAACTATTTTAACATTTTCAACACTTAAAATAATCGGTTTAATTCTTCCAAAAAAATTACTGCCGACTAAAAATGGGGAAAAGATGAATCCATTTCTAAAACATCTTTTTGTATTTTCCATATTCCTCTCTTCGTTCTTAGGGATTTCTCAACAAGTGCGCTTTAAGCATCTAAGCATAAACGATGGTTTGTCACAAAGCGCTGTGTTTTCTATCACCCAGGACCGCGATGGGTTTATGTGGTTTGGCACCAAGGATGGTTTAAACAAATTTGATGGTTATTCATTTACGGTCTATCATAACGAACTGAATAACTCAAATTCTATTGACGCAAATTACATTACAGCACTTTACACCGATAGTCACGGAATTTTATGGGCAGGAACTGAAAACGGCATGGTAAACCGCTATATAAAATCATCCGATTCTTTTGAGAGAATTGGGCTTCCCCTGAATAATTCTCTCAGTAAAAACACAACTGAAATCAAGGTGATCTCAGAAGACAGAAATGGAACAATTTGGGTAGGCACAGGGGATAACGGCATTTTTAAACTCCCTATTTCCAACAACCAGGTACAACATAATGCAATAAAACAATATTATAAGGATGAAAAACAAAAATCCTATTTAAGCAATAATATCATTAGAGGCCTGTATGCAGATGAAAAAGGGTTTTTATGGATCGCTACCCAAGAAGGCCTCAACCGCATGGACATCAATCGGGAAAATATCACCTCTTTTTATTTTAATATTAAACATCCCGATGCAGAATCAACTGCTTTAGATTTAGCTGTTACCGCAATTTATCCCGCCGGAAATGGCTATTTGTGGCTCGGTACACTTTCAGGACTCGTGAAATTCAATACAAATGACTTTTCCCATGAAGTATTCCCGCATCATTTCAATATTTACGGATATGGTTGGGGCGAGATCACAAAGATCGTCAAAGACAACAAGGATAATTTATGGCTTGCCTCAATAGGGGAATTGATGAGTTTTGATACCAAAACAAAGATCTATACCTCCTATAAAAATGATCCTCTTATACCAGAATCTTTGATCTATAATGGTATTTCCGGGCTATTTATAGACCGATCAAATATTATTTGGGCAGGCACAACAGGGATGGGCATTAGTTATTACGACCCAAAAACCCAACGCTTTTCCTTAATAAAACGCCAGGTCGATCAAAACTCCAGAATAAACGGTTTTAGTGTTTCTTCTATTGCTGAGGAAAACGACCGCTATGTATGGATTAGTGCCGGGGTACTTTACCGTTGGGACAGAAAAAAAAATATCTTAAAAAGTTTTGAATCTGATCCCAATTTTTTGGATGCATTTGGAAATTCCAATGCCTGGTCTATTATAAAAAGCCGGGATGGGAACCTGTGGTTTTCCACCACAGAAGGACTTTTGGTTTTGAATCCCAAATCCGGAAAAACACGTCAATATAAATTTAATAAAAACGATCCTGAAGGGATCCCTCAAAAAGGAGTTGCGAATATTTATGAGGATAAAAAGGGGTTTCTGTGGATAGTAACAGAAAACTACCTCAGCAAAATGACCAATCGGGAAAAAGGCACTTTTAAACACTTTCAATACTTAAGGGCACCTGCTTATCAGATGTATGTACGCCCCGCAATTTACGAGGATGGAGATAACAAGATCTGGCTGGGAACCAATAACGGTTTACTGGTATTTGATCAGGAAAAAGAAAGTTTTTTCACCTACAAAAACCATTCGGACGATGTATACAGTATATCGAATAACCATATTAAAACTATGTGTCCGGATCCTGAAAAACCCGATAGATTTCTCTGGATCGGAACAGCCGGGGGGTTGAATTTATTCGATAAAACCGAAGGAAAATTCACCCATTACACAGAGAAAGACGGTCTGCCAAACAATGTGGTTTATGGCATTTTGACCGATAATCAAAACAATCTTTGGCTAAGCACAAACAAGGGGATTTCAAAATTTAATCCAAAAGAAAGAACCTTTAGAAATTTTGATGTCAATGATGGGTTACAGAGTAATGAATTCAATACCGGAGCCTATTTTAAAAGTAAAAATGGGGAAATGTTTTTTGGAGGCATTACAGGATTGAACCACTTTTTCCCGGATCAAATAAAAGACAATCCATTCCTGCCCCCGATAGCCTTGACCGGGATAAATATTTACAATAAAAACCAAAATGGCGAATCGCAGACCTCTTTTTCCAAAATCTCTGTTTTTGATAAAGAAACACTTAGGTTCACTCGAAATGACAATATCATTACTTTTGAGTTTGCTGCTTTAGACTTTTCCACTTCGGCAAAAAATCAATATGCTTACAAATTGGAAAATTTTAATAAAGACTGGATATATATAAATAATAAACGTAGTGCAACTTTCACAAATTTACCTCCGGGAAAATATCTTTTCAGAGTTAAAGCAAGCAACAACGACGGAGTATGGAATGAGGCAGGAATTGCTATCCCTATAGAAGTTTCACCTCTTTGGTCCGGAACCTGGTGGGCATATTTTCTCTACTTTATCTTATTGCTCATTCTTTTGTATTTGATCAGAAAATATGAATTAAAGCGTTTTAACATTAAAAACCAACTCCAGGTTGAACGCATAGAAATAGAAACGCTTCGCAGTCTAGACCGACTTAAATCCAGGTTTTTTACCAATATTTCTCACGAGTTCAGAACTCCCCTAACCCTGATTAGCGGGGAAGCAGAGGGCTTGTTAGAAAACCTAAAGGCAGAACATCCCCGAAGACAGATCAGAACTATCGATAAAAATGCCAGGCGGCTTTTACAACTCATCAACCAAATTCTGGACGTATCAAAATTGGAAGCCGGTAAAATGGAACTTCATCCCATTCAAAATAACATTGTGTTATTTCTCAAAAATTTGTTTTATTCCATTGAAAGTTCTGCAAATAAGAAAAACATTAAGCTATTATTTACTTCTAAAAATAAAAATGTTCAGGTGCTCTTTGATTCAGAAAAGATGGAAAAGATTATCACCAACTTGCTATACAATGCAGTGAAATTTACGCCGGAGAATGGAACAATCTCACTTCAGGTGGAACAAAAAGATCCCAATATACTAAAAATCTCTGTTTCAGATACCGGGATAGGGATATCAGAAAAAGACCTTCCCTTTATTTTTGACCGGTTTTACCAGGTTGATAATTCCGACACGCGAGCATATGAAGGAACAGGAATTGGGCTGGCTTTGGCTAAAGAATTGGTGGCACTTCATCAGGGAAATATCTCGGCAATTAATAACCCAAACAATCCGGGGACAACCTTTATTATAGAACTGCCTATTGGGAACATAAAAGAACCCCAGGTGGACTTGGAAATTCCGGAGACAATAAAACCATCTAATGAACCCCCAGCAAAAAGCAATGGCCATAAAATAATGCCAATTCTAGAACTCGAGAAAAAGATAATTTTAATAGTCGAGGACAACCCGGACATTCGTCAATTTATAAAAGAGCAGCTATATTTAAACTACAAGATCATTGAAGCTGTGGATGGAGATATAGGTTTTGAATTAGCTCAAAAAATCATCCCCGATTTGATAATTACCGATGTAATGATGCCTAAAATGAATGGATTTTCCATGGTTAAACACCTTAAGGAGAATGAAAAATCCAGCCACATCCCCATTATTATGCTCACGGGAAAATCTTCTTTTGAAGATAAGATTGAAGGTTTGGAGACCGGTGTGGATACTTTTCTAACTAAGCCTTTCAGCCCGAAAGAACTTCGGATACATATTTCAAATTTAATAGCACAACGGGAAAAGCTCAGGGCCAAATATAAAAATGCTTTTTCGATTACTCCTGATGAAATACCCGCGAGCTCTGTTGACAAAATATTTTTAGAAAAAACAATTCAGTTAATTAGAATAAACCTTAACAATCCAAACTTTAGTGTGGAAGAATTAGCTGAAAAAATGTGTTTAAGCAGTTCACAACTTCACAGAAAACTGCAGGCGCTTATTGACCAGGCTCCCGGTCAGATTTTGCGCAATATGCGCCTTCAGAAAGCAGCAGAACTCATCAAACTTAAAGCCGGAAGCATTGCAGATATTTGCTGCCAAACCGGGTTTAACGATCAGGCTTATTTTTCTCGTGCCTTCAAAAAACAGTTTGGTTGCAGTCCTACTGCATTTAAAAAAGAACGCGTTTAGCATTTTAACTTCTTCGGCTTAAAACAGCCCTATCTTATTGACCCTCAATATTCCTTAAGCAATAAAAATCCAAGTTTTTGCAATAAAAGTACTATTTATTGCCTGAGCTTTGGCCTAAATTTGTTTCCGCTTTAACCAAATTAGATTATGGAAATGAGAACTATTAAAAAACAATTGACATTTCTATTTTGAGGGATTTTTTTAATCTGCTCCGCAACAGCAAAAGCGCAAAACTCTCAAAACTGTAGGGTTCACTTAGATTAAGTATATCCTCCCAAAGATGCTTCTTATGAAGCAGTTTCTAAAAATTAGAAGCAATGAAAAATATAATTTTTATCATTCTGACTTTTGCGCTGTTTACTTCCTGTCTTAATAAAAACGAAGCGCATTACACCCAAAATTCCCCAGAGATAGATGTCTATAAG
>JBDNHN010000312.1:0-2195 GCA_041688725.1 Gillisia sp. | reverse complement strand
GACATATTGCAATTAAAGGCATCTATGGAAACCGCACCAATTACATCGGCCATATAGCAAAGCTTATAAGATTCCAATAGCGCATAAACCCCATGAGCACTCATAAATTGTGTGCCGTTCAAAAGTGCAAGACCTTCTTTGGATTGCAGTTCAATAGGCTCCCAATCAAATTTTTTCAAAACCGATTCAGCATTTATCCTTTCATTTTTATAATAAACCTCACCCTTTCCTAATAATGGCAAAGACATGTGTGCAAGGGGCGCAAGATCTCCTGATGCTCCCAGGGATCCTTGTTCATAAATTACAGGTAAGATATCTTCATTATAAAAATCCATCAGGCGCCTCACGGTTTGCAAGTTCACTCCTGAATTTCCATAACTTAACGACTGTATTTTCAACAATAACATCAGCCTGATTATTGGTTTGGAAACCAGATTTCCCGTGCCACAAGCATGGGACATCACTAAATTTTGTTGCAACTGGGTAAGGTTTCCAGCAGCGATCTTTACATTGCATAAAGAACCAAAACCCGTATTGATCCCATAAATAGGAAGATCGTTTTGTTTAGTCTTTTCATTTAAGTAATGCCTTGATTTTTCAATATTTACTCTGGCTTCATCGCTTAAATCCAGTTTTTTCTTATTGTTAATAATATCGTAAAGTACATGCAAGTCTAATACTGCAGAACTGATATAATGAAATGAATCCATAGGTAAAATGGGGTGTTGATTGGTATCAAAAATTTTATTTGCACTCTTAAACTGCATGAAATATAAGGGTAATTTAGAAGTAAAATCTTTTTTAAAAAACTTATTTCGCAAATTAGTAAACCTTTCTATCAGGTTCAACTGGTTATTAAACAATTGCTAAAATAAACCAATATTTTTCAATTTTATTCACTTTCCCTATCCTTTTTTAAACAAATCTAAAAATGCTGCTCCTATATTTTTTGCGATATCACCGGAAATCATTCCCTGATAGCTAAGTTTTTCAGCAGAAATGTCTCCTGCCCTGCCATGTAGATAAACTCCAAAAACCGCAGCTATCGCAGGTTCATAACCCTGGGAAATTAAGGCAGTTATTACCCCTGAAAGAACATCGCCACTTCCCGCCGTGGCCATTCCTGGATTTCCTGTGTTGTTCACAAATAGTTTATCGCCCGATACGGTTATGGTATGAGCCCCTTTAATGACTAAAACCAATTTATATTTTTTTGAAAAAATCCGGGCTTTTTCAAGTTTTTCAAAATCGTCCTTCCATTTCCCCAATAAGCGTTCCAATTCTTTGGGATGTGGGGTTAAAACTGAATTTTCCGGAACCTGCTTCAGCAATTCCTTTTCTTTGGAAAGAATATTCAATCCATCGGCATCTATAACCATTGGACCTTTTGTTTTTTCCAATAATTCTTTAAAAGCTAATGTGGTAATTTTGGAGGTTCCTGCACCCATTCCGAAGCAAATAACATCCGGCTTAATCTCAAATTCAATTTTTGAGAGTTCATTATCATCTTTGTCGGTAAGTACCATTGCTTCAGGAAGCACTGTTTGCAAAATTTGATAACCACATTTTGGGGCATAAATAGTTACCAATCCTGCACCGGATCGCAAAGCAGCTATAGCTGTAAGGGAAATGCTGCCAATCTTGCCATAACTACCGCCAATTATTAAACTATGCCCGTAATTTCCTTTATGTGAAAAATTTTTTCTGGGTATATAGAAAGTAATGGCCTCTTCTTTGTTAATAAGTAATGCTTTTACGGAAGTTTTATCCAAATATTCCCTGTCCAAACCTATATCCAACACTTGTAAATCACCCAAATATTCTGCAGCCTGAGGAAGGAAAAAAACTAATTTTGGAGCCTGAAAAGTGAGGGTAAACTTTGCTTTAATAACTGCATCCTTCTTGGAAGGGGTTTTATCTGCAAACAAACCGGAAGGCATATCTATTGAAACAACAAATGCACGAGATTTATTGATATATTTCACCAATTGGGCAACCCAATCTTCCAACGGTCTGTTAAGCCCTATTCCAAAAATAGCATCAATTATAAAGTTCTCATCAGATAACTCAGGAAAATCCTCCCTACCATTTATTAAGGTCGGCCAGGTAGCGGAAATATCTTTTAACTTATTATAATTGGCAAGAAAATCTTTTGATCGTGCATTGCTATAATTTACGACATATATAGTCACATT
>JBDNHN010000006.1:0-3161 GCA_041688725.1 Gillisia sp. | reverse complement strand
TTTTGGAAAAGGCCTCTCCGGCGCCACACTTAGCGTTAGGGTACCCAAATTGGCAACCTTCAAATCCCACGAAAATATAATAATTGGAAATGTAGCTTTATACGGTGCTATTAACGGGGAAGCTTTTATAAACGGGATAGGCGGTGAACGGTTTTGTGTTCGAAACTCCGGTGCTAATGCTGTAATTGAGGGAATTGGTGACCACGGATGTGAATATATGACAGGTGGCATCGCGGTAATCCTGGGAAAAACAGGCAGAAATTTCGCCGCAGGTATGAGCGGGGGAGTTGCTTATCTCTACAATCCTGACAACAATATGGATCTCAATAATTTCAATATGGAATTAATTAAACTGGAACACCCTTCCATAGAAGATGAGGAAGAATTTAAGGAACTCATTGAAAAACATTATCAATATACTGAAAGTGAGCTCGCTAAGAAAATTCTTGATAATTGGAAAGAAAACTCGGGTAAGTTTATAAAGGTAATGCCAATGGAATATAAAATAGCGTTACAAAAACAGAAAGAAGAAAAAATGATACAGGATAAAACAGGAGTCAAAACAGCATAATCATGGGAAAGTTAAAAGGATTTTTAGAATATGAGAGAGCTCAAGAGGAAGCTGAAGCTGTTACAATACGGGTTAAAAATTATAAAGAATTTTATAAACAACTGCCCAATGAGGAATTAAAGAAACAAGGGGGACGCTGCATGGATTGTGGTGTTCCATTTTGCCAGAGTGGTTGTCCATTGGGAAATTTAATTCCCGATTTTAATCATGCGGTTTACAAAAACGATTGGAAGAAAGCATTGAAGATCCTTCATTCAACAAATAATTTTCCTGAATTTACAGGAAGGTTATGTCCGGCACCTTGTGAATCGTCTTGCGTGCTAGGCATAGTTGAACCACCGGTAGCTATTGAAATGATTGAAAAATATATTGTTGAAAAAGGTTTTCAGGAAGGTTGGATCAAAGCTGAACCTCCGGAACACCGTACCGGGAAAACCGTTGCGGTGGTAGGTTCCGGCCCGGCAGGACTTGCTGCGGCCCAACAGCTTAATCGCGCAGGGCATCAGGTTACTGTTTTTGAAAGAGACGAAAAAGCCGGAGGTTTACTTCGATATGGAATCCCCGATTTTAAACTAGAAAAACACATCATAGATCGCCGATTAGAAGTGATGGAAAAAGAAGGCATTATTTTCAAAACGAATACAAATGTCGGTGTCAATTACTCAATTGAAAAACTGCAGGAATTTGATGCACTTGTACTTTGTGGTGGCGCTACAGAAAAAAGGCCTTTGCCCATTCCTGGTGCCGATGCGAAAGGTATACTCCAGGCAATGGATTTCCTCAAAAACAATAACGAAGTAGTTGACGGTCTTAAAGAACTCTCGGAAGAATTATCTGCCAATAACAAAAATGTAATAGTAATTGGAGGTGGAGATACAGGATCAGATTGTGTGGGGACCTCAAACAGGCACGGAGCGAAATCTGTCACCAATTTTGAAATTATGCCCATGCCTTTTTCTGGCAGAACAATAGAAAATCCCTGGCCTTTCTGGCCATTTACCCTAAAAACAACCTATTCCCACAAAGAAGGGGTGAACAGAAATTGGAGCATCGCTACCAAAGAGTTTGTAAAAGATGATCAAGGCAACCTTAAATCACTTAAAACGGTGACTATTGAATGGGTTAAAGGCGAAGCTGGACAACGACCCCAACTTAAGGAAGTTCCTGGCTCTGAAAAAGAATGGCCTTGCGAACTTGTTTTACTGGCCTTGGGTTTTACCGGGCCGGAAAAATCTTTGGCTCAAGAGTTAGGTTTAGTATTGGATGACAGAACCAATGTCAAAGCAGATAAGACCTACCAAACAAACGTTTCAAATATTTTCACCGCAGGTGATATGCACAGGGGGCAATCTTTAATAGTTTGGGCCATTTCCGAAGGCCGGGAAGCAGCGAGACATGTGGATGAATTTTTAACCGGCCATTCAAACTTACCCACCAAAGGCGAGGGCGACCTTCCGGGTGTATAGATTTAACTGCAATATATTCTCTTAACTTGAAAAGGGTTTAGCTCAATTGGCTAAACCCTTTTCTTTCCTCTTATTTCTGCCTCCTATGATCATTCAAGCCTTGCAGAATGGAATGTTTGAAGCTTGCTGCTCAAAAATGTAAAGCATCGGTTAAAAGATAAAATTCGCATTTCCTAATCCAGACCAATATTTACCAGTTAATACGATAAAAAGAAAAGGCTGCCAATATAGCAGCCTTTTCTTTTTATCTATAAATTTTCTGTTTGGATTACAGTCCTAAAAATCCTGTGATGATCACAGCAATACTTACTTGAGTGTTGGCAGTTACAGATAAGTTTGAAAGTGACAACTCGGAGGATGTAGAAGCTTCTAAAAGACCTTGAAACTCTAATGAACCATTACTATCAGTATCTTCATAAGATGCAAAATGCAATTCATACTCTCCGCCTTCCATAAAATGTAGGCTAAAGTTATCAGAATTAACTACCGTACTGGACACAGCGTTTGCAAACTGAACTCCGCTTCCATTAGCTTGACTTTCGCTATTTGAAAAAGTTCCTTTCTTATATGCATATAATACAGTTTTAGCAGAGCTATCACCGGTTACAGTTCCGGAGATTGTTCCGGCATTCACAGTATTCACAGCTCTTACACTATTTGAAAGTTCAGAATTACTTACAAATTTAAAATCAGAAGTACCGTTTGCTACAATAGCTTTTCTTAGATCAAAATCTAATACCAATTTATTATCGTTAGTTTCCTCAACAATAAAAGAATCGTTTAAACTTATTTCATTTGATGCCATTGTTAGCGCCTTTACTTCGCTTTCAGCATTTACAATATAGTTCCCCGGTCCATCACCTGCTGCATTTTCATTGGCCAATACCAAAACAATATCAGATTTAGAACCACTAGAAAGATCTAAATCACCCAAAGATTGAGTTTGACCATTCGTTAAACTACTAATTTCTACAGTGATTTTCTGAAAACCTTCAATAGATTGACCATCTACCTTTACATCTGCAATTGTAATAAATGCTGCATTTACATTAGCATCGTCAATTGGAGCATCAGTCATAGCTACTTCCGTATTATATTTTCCATTCTCTGAAGGAGAAGTTTCG
>JBDNHN010000311.1:0-3541 GCA_041688725.1 Gillisia sp. | reverse complement strand
GCAAAGATACATTTATCCCCAAGTTTTTATCTTGATCCAAACTTACTTCAGGACCCTATATTTTAAAAATAAGGTCAAATGGAAAAACGTCAAATAAGAAAATTGTTTTCCGATAGCATATTTACTTTCTTTTCAAGAATGAACAAATTGACTTAAACGAGTGCTAGATAACAAATTTGTAAGATAAGCGTTAATTAGGGAATTTAGTGAGGATTGATATATGACATTGGAGAAGGTTGCTCATAAACATAAAATGTGATTTTGAGAAAGATTAGAAAGATATCTTATTTATAAGGTCTTTTTACCCATATATTCTTTAACAAAAGAGTAGTCTCCTTGTAAAAATTTTCTAGGACTATTACCAATCATTCTTTTAAAATCCTTAATAAAATGTGCCTGATCAAAGTAACCACAATCTAATGCTAAAAGATGTAATCTTTCTTTGTTAGAAGAATGTAATAGCTCAAACACTGTATTAAGTTGAATAATTTTACAAAAGTACTTTGGAGATATCCCAATAACTTCTTTAAATTTTCTTCTAAAATGCCTTAAGCTAACATTCACTTGGCCAGATAACTCTTCTTGAGATATATTTCCTCCTGATGAATATATTTTTGTTAAAGTAGATTCCAACAATTTAATTTCAGGCAATTTTGTTTCAAGAAGTAATTTCATAAACTCAAATAGGGTTGTAACCCTATCAACTGTTGTTTTACTATTTGACAAATTTGAATATAAGTCATTTGTTTTAATTGGTAATGCTTCTTGAAAATCACTCCATTTATTTAAAAAATAATCCCCCGACTTATGAAACAAGTAATAAGGCGCTAATGGATGAAGCAATAAACCAATTTGTCCAAACTGACCTTTAAGCTTAATTGAAACATCTGCTTCATGAATTTGACCTGCAATTTGTAATCTTGAACTCGGAGTAACTTCAGAACCATTAACAGAAATTAACGGAATACTTCTATACACATATATTATTAATGGACAGCCAATAGCAAATACTGGATACGATTCATCTAACACAGAGTCCGATTCCCCTTCAATTATACCTACTATATATTTTTGGAGTTCTTCTGGAATTTCATAGTCTAGTTTAGTAGCAAAAGCTTTTATCATAAAAAAAATAGGTTTTAATGAATCTTATGAAATGTCCGAAAGATACAATTTATCGAATATAAATAAATTTAGTTTTGTTCTATCTTTTATATAGAAAAACAAACTATCTGCAATTTTTTATAAAAAAAGAAGTTATTAGATGTTTGCTTTTTCAGTAAGCAGACATTAATTCATAAAAGCCTAAACATAATTTACAATGAAATCGTCAAAATTTATATTAATTATAATAGTATTCGCATTTTGCACTTCTGCAAAAGCCCAATTCCTGAAAAAACTAAAGAAAAAAGCAGAGCAAGCTGTTGAAGAAGTGATTGTAAGAAAGACTGCTGATAAGGCTGCTCAGATGGCAGGAAAAGGCATGGACAAGGTCTTCAATATTGATTTTGGAGGTGCTCAGGCAGATCCATCTGTTTTGCCTGAAGTCTATGATTTTGAGTGGAAATACACCATGCAGATGACACACAAGAAAGGCAATATGAATATGACCTATTACCTAAAACCAGGTGCTAAGTATTTTGGATCTCAGCCAGAATTGGAGGATAATCCTATGGCAAATGGCATTTTTATGGTGTTTGACGAAGAACTAGATATCATGGCAATTTTTAAGGAAACCGAGGATGGTAAATCAGGCATGCTTCTCAAGAATCCATCTAGCGACATTGAAGATATGGCGGAACAAGAAGAAGCAAATTTAGAAGATTACACATTTACTAAAATAGGCACTAAAACCGTACTAGGCTATGAATGCCAGGGTTTCCAAATGGAAAATGATGAAATGAAGATGACAATGTATATGGCAATGGATGCTCCTGTAAGTTTTAATCAGATATATGGAAGTCATATAAAAACGAAACCGAAAGGTTTTGACCCTAAGTGGATGGAAAAAGCTGAGAACAGTATCGTTATGGAAATGGAAGTTATAAATAAGAAAAAAAAGAAATACAATATGAAGATGACTTGTGTTGCATTGGAAAAATCACCAAAGTCTCTTGCAGTTAGTGACTATGAATTTATGAATCTAAATCCTGAAGAAGAAGGTAAAAATTAAAAACAAACAATTTTGAATACATTAAAAACAATAGTCCCAAAAACAGTACTCATCTTATTATTACTAACGGCAACATTAACTAGCTGCTCTAGCGATGATGATTCTTCCGGATCAGAACAGGGAGATTATTATTTAACCGCTAAAGTAGATGGTGTAAATTATTCAAGAGATTTCGTTACTGTTAGTGCTTCAGCTGATGATACTGATATCTATATCATTAGCGCAGTAGGCGAAGAATCCTCTATTGGTTTAACATTAGAAAGTCCTATTTCTACTGGAACATTTACACCAGCTGTAGGAGGATTAACGGTACTATTTTATCAAGAAATTAATCCTTATGCTTTATGGGGAGCAACTGAAGATGGAGGTTCTGGTACAATCACTATCACCGAAAGCACAGCTACTTACTTAAAAGGTACGTTTTCGTTTACAGGAGTTAATCCAGCAGATGACTCAACAAAAGTGATTGCCGAAGGAAAATTTAAAGCTCAAAAACTATAAAAATGAAAACTAAAACTCATCTACTTTTTCTACTCGTATTTACACTATTTCAATTTTGTAGTGCACAGCAATCGCAAACCACTTTACCTAAAGTTGAAAACTATAGTAAAGGCGAATTAGAGCTTAAAATAACGTCTTTTGGTGAAAATAATCCAATAACCGTTGGTAAAATTATGGCAGACGGCACCATCCATTTTAACTGGTTAGCAGCGGATCTAAGCAAGATTAATGAGAACGATTATATGACGAGATCAATTGAAAGATTCTACGGAGGTAAATTTTGCCGTAATTCTAACGCTATTGTAACCAATGAAAACACAATACTAGTAGAAATTAAGTTTATCTATTTGTTTAAATACGGTCAACCAGTAGGTGCTATTATACCCTCTACCCAAAAAAATAAAGAGCATAATAAAGATCGATTGGGAAGTACAATTAATTGGATTTATAGTGATTCTGACACTAGTGTAAAGGCAAAATGCAGCGAAAATAAAGCATGGGAAGACCTCTATGATTTTGATCAAACTATAGCTTATGATCTTAAATTTAAAAAAGGTTTTAATCTAGTATCCAATAGCTTAACAGCCATTGAAGAATGGGACACTGAGAAAGAAAAAGGGAGTCTACCAAAAACTAGAATAATTCAGTCGCTAGATCAAATTCCTACTAACATACATTGGCAATTAAAATATTGGGCAAATGATGAGTTATTAGAAATTGAGCATCAACTTGCTATACAAACACCAATTACAAAAGAACATTACGAAAATTGGTTGCCAAAAAAACTTGGAAACTTAAAAAGAACCAACTATGAGATCGGGAAAGAACTAGAACGTATGCCAACCCTTAATAATGTAAATCTACTTT
>JBDNHN010000310.1:0-4842 GCA_041688725.1 Gillisia sp. | reverse complement strand
CAGTTATATACCCCGATACTTGAGAAAGGTGGAGCTTCGGAAGTTGCTATGAAAAACTTAATGGATTCCTTAAAAGCGAGAAGCGAAAGATATAAGGTAAAAAATATCCTAATAATGGTTGATGGCGAAGGAGATCTTGCCACACCCAACGAAAAAGACAGAAATCTTGCGGTGGAAAATCATAAAAAGTGGGTGGACGCCGCTCAATTTTTAGGATGTCATTCTATAAGGGTGAATCTTTTTGGCAGTAATGATGCGGAAATATGGAAAAATAATTCAATTGACGGTCTTAAAAAATTGGGGGAATATGCCTCGACCAAAGGCATAAATGTTTTGGTAGAAAACCACGGGTATTTATCCTCAAATGCCAAACTTCTTGTTGAGGTGATGGCAGGCGTGAATCTTCCCAATGTTGGAACCCTTCCCGATTTTGGTAATTTTTGCTTAAACCGTGAAGGCGGTGAACGCTGGGAAGCTAAATGCATAGAAGAATATCCAAGATACAAGGGAATTGAAGAAATGATGCCATTTGCAAAAGCAGTAAGTGCAAAATCCTATGATTTTAACGATGAAGGTCAGGAAACTACCATGGATTATCAAAAAATTCTTAAAATTGTAAAAGATGCCGGATATACAGGTTTTATAGGGGTAGAATATGAAGGAAACCGCCTTTCAGCCGAAGAAGGAATAATGGCAACAAAAAATCTTTTAATGGCTGAAGGAAGCAAATTATAACTGTTATAAAAAAATAACACATTACTAATCAATCGTTTTCAATCCACTTATAAAACTCAGTTAATTTAGAATTATAATTTATTGATTATTTACCAAAAATTATAAACCTCTGATTTTCCAGCCATTATCCGATTTTTTTTCTAATTTTATTGACAATATGAACAGGTTTTTTTATATTGCCCAAAATTTAACCACAAAGTTTAACAACTTTTCTTAAACAACAAAAATGTAAATTCTATTATTATGGATAAAAATAAAAAAGAAACGAATAAGGTTTCTAGGAGGAAGTTCATTGCGAATACAGCTATGACCGCCGCCGGAGTTATGATTGTTCCCAGGCACGTACTTGGAGGTGTAGGTTTTACAGCCCCCAGTGACACTCTTAATATAGCCGGTATTGGTGTTGGAGGGATGGGAAGGTCAAACTTGACAAATATTACCGGGCAAAATATCGTTGCACTTTGTGATGTGGATTGGGATTATTCAGCAAAAACTTTTATTGATTATCCCAATGCAAAAAAATACTTGGATTACCGTAAGATGCTTGATGAAATGGGCAAGGATATAGATGCAGTTGTAATTGCAACTCCAGACCATACCCACGCACTTACTGCCGGGGCTAGCATGAGCATGGGAAAACACGTATATCTTCAGAAACCACTTACCCATTCAATTTATGAATCCAGGTATTTAACCGGAATGGCAAAAGACACTGGGGTTGCAACCCAAATGGGAAATCAGGGTCATTCAAATGAAGGAACAAGATTATTCGCAGAATGGATTCAAAACGGTGAAATTGGGGATCCAATTGAAGCACATGCCTGGACAAATCGTCCTATTTGGCCACAAGGTCTAGAAAGACCCGTAGAACAACCACCAGTTCCTTCTACGTTGGACTGGGACCTTTTCATTGGACCAGCTAAAAGCAGGCCTTATCACCCAGCTTATACCCCATGGAACTGGAGAGCCTGGTGGGATTTTGGAACAGGAGCATTGGGGGATATGGGATGCCATCTTATAGATCCGGTGTATTTCGCACTGAATCTTGGTCATCCTACCGCATTTGAAGGAAGTTCATCACAGGTAAACACAGAGAGCGCACCTATTGCAGGAATGGTTACTTATTATTTTCCTGAAAGAAAAAGTCTTGATAAAATAAAAATGCCCGCCCTTAAATTTAATTGGTATGATGGCGGATTGTTGCCTGAAAGGCCTGTGGGAATGGAACCTGGTAAAATTATGGGTGACGGCGGCGGCGGCGCCATGGTTATTGGTACCAAAGGAACCATTATTTGTAGTACTTACGGTCGTGATCCTTATATTATAGGAAGGGAAAACAATCCTCCACAAGTCAAAAAAGTAATTCCGCGCGTAGAACTTAGCCATGAAATGGATTGGGTACGAGCTTGTAAAGAACCTAAAGCAAGCAGGGTAGAAGCAAGTTCCAACTTCGCTTATTCAGGGCCTTTCAATGAAGTAGTTGTAATGGGTAATCTCGCCATTAGGTTACAGGACCTTAAGAAAAAACTAGATTGGGATGGTGATAATATGAAAATTACAAATATTGGAGACATTGAGGAAGTCAAAATTGTGACTACTGATAAGTTTACAGTTATTAACGGTGATCCAAAATTTGATACTCAGTACGAAACAATAAATGCAAAACAGGCTTCAGAAGAGTACATTAAACACAACTACAGGGAAGGCTGGAAATTATCTTAATCTTTTTATATAGTGAAAATTTAATTTAACCAAAACATAAAATGAAAAAAAATATTTTGATATCTAAGTTTACAAAGAAAATTTATTCATTACCAATTGCACTAATCTTCATTGGATCCATTCTTACTTCTTGTGGTGAGAAAAAGAAAAGTTCTGAAGAAAATCAGGATGTCGCGGTCGTAGAAGTTGATTCTGTAGCAAAAGTGAATGAACTTTCCCAAAAGGAAAAAGATGAGGGTTGGAAGCTATTATTTGACGGAAAAACTACTGAAGGATGGAGGGGATATGACAAAGATTCGTTCCCTTCTCAAGGGTGGGTTGTTGAAGATGGCGCTATAAAAGTACAGGGAACTGGTTCCGGTGAAGCCGGTGGCGGTGGCGATATCATTTATGATGAGCAATTTAAGGATTTTGAACTGACACTCGAGTGGAAAATATCAGAAGGAGGAAACAGCGGTATTTTTTATTTGGCACAGGAAATAGAAGGTGAGCCTATTTATACCTCATCGCCCGAAATGCAAATTCTAGACAATGATAAACATCCTGATGCAAAATTAGGAAAAGATGGAAATAGGCAGGCAGGTTCCTTATACGACCTTATTCCGGCAAAACCTCAAAATGCGAAGCCTGTAGGTGAATGGAATACAATTTCTGTTCTAGTTTACCGCGGTACAGTTGTGCACAACCAAAATGGCGAAAATGTAGTGGAATATCATTTATGGACAGATCACTGGAAGGAAATGGTAAAAAATAGCAAATTCAAAGACTGGGAGAACTTTCTGAATGCAGGGGGGGAAGAAAAACAAGGCTTTATTGGCTTGCAGGATCACGGAGATGATGTGTGGTTCAGAAATATCAAAATTAAAAAATTGTAAAGAACATCCATCTATAAGTATTGTACTTATTGAGGTACCTATAATTTTATTAATTGCAAATCTGTGCTGAAATATTGCGGGATTTGAAGAAGTCCAATTAAGATAGTTCAAACTATCCTGTTTGGACTTCTTTTTACACTGGCTTTTCAACCTGTTTTAGCTAATATTTCTTTTTAATACCTTTAAAAATGAAAGTATGCATAAGCAATTAATTAAAAAAAATATTTTATGAGTTCAAAATTACGATTAGGATTACTTGGAGGTGGAGAAAATTCCCTTATTGGTGTTTTGCATCGCGTGGCTTCCTCTATGTATGGCCAATTTGAAATAGTTGGTGGAGTTTTTAACAGGGACTTAAAGGATAATTTATCTTCCGGTAAAGAAATTGGATTGAAAACAAATAGGGTTTATAACGATTTAGACAGCCTGATATCACAGGAAAATGCACTCCCAAAAGCAGAGCGCATACAGGTGGTTTCTGTACTTACCCCAAACTTTCTTCATTTTCCAATGACGAAAAAACTATTGGAAAACGGATTTCATGTGATTTGCGAAAAACCCATGACCACAACCTATGAGGAAGCCAAAATCCTGGAAGAGATCTTAAAGAAATCAAAAACAATTTTCGCGGTTACTTATACCTACACCGGCTATCCAATGATCCGTCAAATGAAGGAAATGATTGCCAATGGGGAGATAGGAAAAATTCAGAAGATAGATGTGCAATACTATCAGGGTTGGATAAACCCAATTATTCACGATTCGGAAAAACGTGCCAACACCTGGCGACTGGATCCCAAAAAATCAGGAATTAGCTGCTGTGTTGGGGATATTGGCACCCATGCTTTTGAGATGATAGAATATGTAAGCGGGCTTGAAGTTAAAGAGATCCTGGCAGATCTGAACTATCTGTATAAGGATAACCAGATGGATATAGACGGGACCATCTTGCTGCGTTTTTCAGAATATGTAAAAGGAATTATTAGAACAAGCCAGATCGCCACCGGAGAAGAGAATAATTTTACTGTGAGCATTTATGGTGAGAAGGCAGGTTTAAAATGGGAACAGGAAAATCCTAATTATCTATATCTGCTTGAAGATGGCCAGCCTTTAAGAGTTTTAAAACCCGGACATTCCTACAACAGCGAACTATCACTTGGTGGCACAAAACTTCCTCCCGGACACCCCGAAGGGATATTTGACTCTATGGGAAATATCTATAATGGGGTTGCAAAAGCAATTAAAAAGGAGAAATATCATCCCGGAGAATTCCCTACAATGAAGGACGGAATAAGAGGAATGAATTTTATTGAAAAAGCCGTCACATCTCACCAAAAAGGTAACGTTTGGGTAAAAATTGACAACTAGTTAAACACTACAACAAAATATAAATTGAAATGAAAACTATAAAAGAATCTTCCGTTTTTCTGGCCCAGTTTATGGATACCAAACCTCCTTTTAACTCCCTCGATAGTTTATATTATTTAGGCATGGACAATTTTGAAATATT
>JBDNHN010000309.1:0-10953 GCA_041688725.1 Gillisia sp. | reverse complement strand
TGAGGTCAAACAACACCAGGTCGATTTTTTTCTTTTTCCAGCCCATAATTTCAAGGGTGTTTTGTTGGGCAATTTGAGTGAGCATGTTGGTTGCCCCTGCTCCTGCCGCCCTGACCTCACTGTCTTCCGCCAGTAATTTGAAATGGGAGACGGCGTCAAAACCCACACAGGAACTTGAGGCCCCGGTATCCAAAATAAAGTTACCTTCTATTTTGTTTATTTTTGCCGTCAATTCAAAATGATTGGTTTCAGTATATGTCAGCTTGATGCGATAATAGCCTTTTTCTTCTAATAATTTTTTTAAAGACAACATTCTTTTTGTTTTGACAAAGATAGGTCTTCAAAATAAATTATTTTTGCAATTATGATTTTAACCGATACCCATACTCACTTATACAGTGAAAAGTATGATGAGGACAGGAAAGCTGTTATAAACAGGGCGCTACAGGAAAATGTATCCAGGTTTTTTATTCCTGCGATAGACTCATCTTATACCCAGTCTATGTATGATCTGGAAAGGGATTATCCCGAAAATGTTTTTTTAATGATGGGATTGCATCCTACCTCGGTAAAAGAGGATTATGAGAAAGAGCTGAGGAAAGTTGAAGAAGAATTTCAAAAAAGGGATTTTTATGCGGTTGGTGAAATTGGCATAGATTTGTTTTGGGATAAATCACTCTTGAAGCAACAGCAAATTGCTTTTAAACATCAAATTCAACTTGCGAAAAGAAAAAAATTACCTATAGTGATCCATTGCAGAGATGCATTTGATGAGGTTTTTGAAGTGTTGGAATCTGAAAAGGACGAAAATCTCTTCGGAATTTTCCATTGTTTTACCGGAAATTACGAGCAGGCCAAGAAATCCCTTTCTTATAATATGAAATTGGGCATTGGGGGAGTAGTTACTTTTAAAAATGGCGGTATCGATAAATTTTTAAATGAAATTCCGCTGGAACAGATTGTTTTGGAAACCGATGCTCCATATTTGGCACCCTCGCCTTATAGAGGAAAGCGAAATGAAAGTGCTTATATTAAATTGATCGTTCAAAAAGTTGCCCAAATTTATGGAGTTGGGTTAGAAGATGTGGCTGCAATTACTACACAAAACTCTAAAAATATATTTGGTGTGTAATACAAAGATTTAATTTTTAATTTTGTTCATTTGTTTTGCTAATTAAAAAATTCTACGTGATAAACTTTGAAGAAATAAGATTTTTCCATGATTATGAAGTCCAACCTGCGCTTCATAAGTATGTTAATCATCCTATGATCAAAGCTTTGCTTCAATTTACCTTTCCTGAAAAATCGTTTGAAGAAATTGAACAGGTGGCAGCATCATGCCATTCCATCCGTGATTTTCAAACTAAAGTGATTTATTTTTCGGTAAAAAAAGTATTGGAAAAAAGCTCTGAAGGATTAACCTATAGTGGATTTGAGAGATTGAAAAGTGACGAATCCTATTTATTTATATCCAATCACCGGGATATAATTTTGGATACGGGATTGATCAACTATGCTTTGCTTGAACAGGGTTTGGTCATGACCGCTTCGGCAATTGGGGATAATCTTGTTAAGAGACCTTTTTTATTGCTGTTGTCCAGGTTGACCCGGAATTATTTGGTGCAACGTGGTCTTGGTCCTCGTGATATGTTAAAAAGCTCGCAAAACCTTTCAGAATATACAAGGCATTTGTTGCTGGAAGAAAATAGGTCTATTTGGCTAGCACAACGAGAAGGACGTACAAAGGATGGTAATGATGTCACTCAGCAAGGGGTATTGAAAATGCTTGCGATGGCTAAAGGAGATTTGAATATTATCGAATATTTTTCCAAAATTAAGATAGTTCCGGTTGCAATTTCTTACGAATTTGATCCTACCGATGCGCTTAAAATGCCGGAAATAATGGCAAAGATGATGAATGAGGAATACATCAAAACGGCTAATGAAGATTTTAATTCTATCCTAAAAGGAGCATTGGGCAAGAAGGGGCGCATTCATTTAGAAGCAGGAAAGGTTTTGGAAGAGGATTGGTTTAGCAAAGTTGTAAAAGAAGAGAGCTCGGTAAACGAACAATTAAAATCAATCGCTTCAGGAATAGATCAACAAATTCATAAAAATTATAAATTATGGCCTCCCAATTACATAGCCTGTGATTTATTGAACAATAACGAAGAGCATAAGCCATATTATACCGAAAAGGAAAAAAGGCAATTTGAGAGGCGCTTAACCCGAAGGATTGATCTTAAAAACGCCCTGGAGGTGAACAGCTATTTGTTGATGTATGCAAACCCGGTAATTAACAAAGAAAATATAGATGAAAGTCAAATCTAATATTTTATTGATTTATACTGGTGGTACTATTGGTATGATCAAAGATTTTGATACCGGCGCCTTAAAAGCCTTCAATTTTAGCGAACTTCTTCAAAATATTCCCGAGTTAAATCTTTTGGAACATAATATTGAAACTATCAGTTTTAAAGAGCCTATAGATTCTTCAAATATGAATCCAAAATATTGGCTTCAGATTGCACAGATTATAGAAGACAGGTACGAAGATTACGATGGGTTTGTAGTGTTGCATGGTAGTGATACAATGTCTTACAGTGCTTCTGCATTGAGTTTTATATTTGAGAATTTGACCAAGCCTATTATTTTTACAGGCTCGCAATTGCCAATTGGAGATTTGAGAACCGATGCCAAAGAGAATTTGATCACCAGCATTCAAATAGCTGGGTTGCAAAGACAAGGACGGCCTGAGATTTCTGAAGTGGGGTTGTATTTTGAGTATAAATTATACAGGGGTAACAGGACTACAAAAGTTAATGCCGAGCATTTCCAGGCATTTTCTTCCTTAAATTATCCTGCTCTGGCAGAATCAGGGGTTCATTTATCTGTAAATCACAATGCCCTTTGGAAAACCAACAGGAGAAAACGCACAAAATTGCATACCTATTTTAACGATGATGTATTGATTTTAAAAATGTTTCCCGGGATAAGTGAAAGTACGGTAGATCATATTTTATCGAAGAAAGATCTCAAAGGAGTTGTGCTTGAAACTTATGGCAGTGGAAATGCCCCAACCGATAGTTGGTTTATAAATTTATTGAAAATGCATATTTCCAAAGGCTTAATGGTGGTAAATGTGACCCAATGTATTGCGGGAAGTGTCGCCATGGGACAATATGAAACCAGCACACAATTAAAAAAAATAGGGGTAGTTTCCGGAAAAGATATCACAACAGAGGCAGCTGTAGTCAAATTAATGTACCTTTTGGGCAAGGAATTGTCTCCAAAAGTATTTAAAACTATCTTTGAAACCTCGCTGCGTGGGGAAATGCTATAATATTAACGATTCTTATTTGATGTTAAACTTTTTTTTTTGTTATTTGGCATTCCAATAATATACTAAATAGAGAGGTGGCCGAGTGGTCGAAGGCGCACGCCTGGAAAGTGTGTATACGTCACAAGCGTATCGAGGGTTCGAATCCCTTCCTCTCTGCAAAGTATTTTTATTTTAAAAAAATATTTTTATATCTTTAACCCTTTCAATTAATTAATTAAGACAAACAGTAATGAAAAGATTATTTTCAACTTTGGTAATCGCTTCGATTATGTTATTTGGAGCCGCAAATGTAAATGCGACAAATTATGTAAACATAATGCCGGATAACATCGTGAATTTTGTTCAGGATGAAGAAGCCGCCCTCGATGTGCAAGAGGAAGAAACATTAGGTTTTCATCAGGAACTTAAAAAACGTTTTATAGAAGGTGGTCCCGGTTTTATGGGTATCGTTCTTTTGACCTTAATTCTTGGTTTGGCCGTTGCCATCGAGAGAATTATCTTTTTAAATCTGTCTACCACCAATTCTAAGAAATTGGCACAGGAAGTAGAGGAAGCTTTGAATAGTGGTGGAATTGAAGCTGCTAAAGAAGTTTGCAGAAACACAAGAGGTCCTGTTGCTTCCATTTACTATCAAGGATTGGATCGCCACGACGAAAGCATTGAAGCGGCTGAGAAAGCTGTAGTGGCTTACGGTGGTGTGCAAATGGGACAATTGGAGAAAAACGTATCATGGGTATCTCTGTTTATCGCATTAGCACCGATGCTTGGGTTTATGGGAACTGTAATAGGGATGATCCAGGCTTTCGATAAAATTGAAGCTGCAGGAGATATGCAACCATCATTGGTAGCTGGAGGTATTAAAGTAGCACTTCTTACAACAGTATTTGGTTTGGTGGTAGCTATTATTCTACAAATATTTTATAATTACATCATCGCTAAAATTGATAGTATTGTAAATGATATGGAAGATGCTTCAATCGTATTAATCGATATGCTTGTTGATTACAAAAACAAAAAAAGAATCTAAGAGAATAATATTATGATCTTACATAAAATTTTAAAATACGTAGCCTTGGTCCTTGGTATAATAGGTATTGTCTTTTTGGCGAGAATCCTAATAGCAGACGATGGTTCTATAGTAGCCTCTGCAGACGCACAGCAAAGTCTTATAACTCCATTTTTATGGTTGGCATATATTATTTTGGCCCTCATTTTGGTTATGGTAGTATTCTATGTCATAAAAGGTTTGTTTAGAGGAAATATAAAAACGACCCTAATCACCATTGGATCATTTGTGCTGGTTATAGGATTAGCCTATGTGCTAACCGATGGAAATGAAGTACAACTTAAAGACGGAGGAACCTTATCTGCAAGTGGATCTCACTGGATAAGTGCCGGATTGGGAATGTTCTACATTTTAGGTGTAATTGCAATTGGATCGATGTTTATTTCCGGAGTGAAAAAATTAATAAAATAAATTATTATGGCTAAAAGATCAGCACCAGAAGTAAATGCCGGTTCAATGGCCGACATTGCATTCCTGCTTTTAATTTTCTTTCTGGTAACCACCACCATTGAAACGGACCGGGGTATAAGTCGTAAATTACCTCCGATTCCGGTTGAGGATATTGTGCCTCCGATAATTAAGCAAAAAAATATCTTCACTGTCATTGTTAACAGGAACAATGATTTATTGGTAGAAGATCAGCTTATGGATTTAACGGAATTACGTGAGGCTGCGGTCAAATTTTTGGACAACGGCGGTGGAGTTGGAGAAGAGGCCTGTGATTACTGTCAGGGAGTTAGAAATCCTTCATCCTCCGATAATCCGGATAAAGCAATTATCTCATTGGTGAACGATAGACAAACGAAATATGGAACCTATATTTCTGTTCAAAATGAATTGGTTGGTGCCTACAGCTTCCTGAGAAACAGGGAAGCTCAACGACTTTATGGTATGGATTATTCCGAAATGGAAAAGAATTTTAACGATCCAAATTACAATGGGAATAAAGAGGTTTTAGGGAAACGTGTGGATGAGATTCAAAATATGTATCCACAAAAATTATCTGAAGCCGAGCCAAAGAGTTTGTAGCGTTAATAATATAAAATTTAAATAAGTTATGGCTAAATTCACAAAGAAAATGGGCGGGGAGTTGCCTGCAGTAAATACGGCATCTTTACCGGATATAGTTTTTATGTTGCTCTTCTTTTTTATGGTTGCTACGGTGATGCGTCAAAACACTTTGATGATTCAAAACAAGTTGCCATTTGCAAACCAGGTAGAAAAGTTGGATAAAAAGGATTTGGTAATGTATATCTATGCCGGGAAACCGAGTCTGCGGTACCAACAAAAATATGGTACTGAGGCCCGAATTCAATTAAATGATAAGTTCGCTGAGGTTAGTGAAGTGCAACAGTTCGTTTATTCTGAAAGAGAAGCAAAGCGGGAAGAATTAATTCCATATTTAACCACTGCTTTAAAAGTAGATGTTGATACCAATATGGGATTAGTATCCGATATTAAACAAGAATTGAGAAAAGCCGAAGCCCTAAAAATTAATTACACCACCCGAATTGGTGAAGTAAGTAAGAATTTAGAATAATTTAAAGTTACTGTTTTCAAAAACATCCCACCCGACAATTTACGGACCTGGGATGTTTTTTTTTATATAATATTGTTGGGGATTGCAAGGCAAAACTAATTGCTTGAATAATGAAACAGGTATTTCTAATTATAATCGGACTTATTATGTCCCTTCCTTCTTTAGCACAAGATAGAAATAGCTCTGTTACAAAGGTGATAGACAGCCTATACAGGGAAGACCAGTTTTATATTGGGTTGACCTTTCATTTGCTTCGGGATCTTCCGGAATCGGTTTCCCAGTCAGGATTTTCAGGAGGATTGCATTTAGGGTTTATACGAGATTTTCCGCTCAATAAAAGACGCAATATCGGTTTAGGTGCCGGTTTGGGTTGGTCTGTAAATTCTTTTGGTCAGGAGCTGTTTATCGGTGAGGATTCCAATAACAATACTGTTTTCAGGAACCTGAATTCTGAAGGTATCGATTATAATTCCAACAGATTTACCACTCAATTAATAGAAGTTCCAATAGAATTCAGGTGGCGAACCTCTACGCCCGATTCTCATAAGTTCTGGCGGGTTTATACGGGCTTCCGCCTGGGATATATCTATTATTTTCAATCTACCTTTAAACAGGGGGGGAATCAGGTTATTCAAACCGATGTGCCGGAGTTGGACAGGCTCCGGATTGGTACAACTTTAAGTTTTGGTTATAACACCTTTAACCTTCACCTTTATTACAGCCTGAATCCTTTCTTTAAGGATGCAAAATTGGGCAATTCCGATATAGGTATCACCACCTTTAAGGTTGGCTTGATGTTTTATATTCTATAACCAGAAATTCAAAACAATTATTTGCGGAAGAAGTCCAATAAAAAATCCCAGGATCAATTCTATCCAGTTATGGGCTTTTGCCTGAAGTCTTGAAGTAGCTGTAAAACCCAATGCGAAGATCAGGAAAGCGATACTGTATATAAGGTTTAAGTGATAATAGATGCTCAGGGATAATATAAACATGAAAATCCCAGAGAGCCCAACCATATGCAGGCTGATCTTCACTTTAAGCCAGGCCAGAATAAAGCCGGTTAAGATGGAACACAAGATCCCCACAAAAAAGTAATAGAGCGCAGGATAGTTATAAATGTTCAGGATCTGGTATAAATTCAAAACGAGTAATAAAATATAAAAAAACAACGGCCATCTTCTTTCTTTCACATCATTTAAAAGAGCAGATTCGGCTTTTCCCAAATTTTTGAGCAAAAAATAAAAAACAATTGGAATGAACATAGTGGTTATGGCCACTGCAAGAAGTTTTGCTTGAATAAGAGGGAGAGGAAAATACCGAGGAGATACGGTAAAATAAAATAAGGTGCCCAAAAATGGCATCCAAATGGGATGAAAAATATAAGAAGCACTTTTTATTAAGACCCTCATTATATTTCTTTTCTCATTCTGGCCACGGGAATATCCAGTTGCTCTCTATATTTTGCTACCGTTCGGCGAGCAATGGGATATCCTTTTTCCTTTAATAGTTTTGCCAGTTTTTCATCTGTAAGCGGTTTGCGTTTATTTTCATCTTCAATAGACATTTCCAGAATTTTCTTAATCTCCCGGGTAGAAACATCTTCTCCCTGATCATTTTTCATCGATTCAGAAAAGAATACTTTTATCAATTTGGTACCGTAGGGAGTGTCCACATATTTGCTATTGGCAACTCTGGAAACTGTTGAAACATCCATTCCTATTTCATCTGCAATATCTTTCAGGATCATTGGGCGTAAATTGCGCTCATCCCCAGTCAGAAAATATTCTTTTTGATAATGCATGATCGCGCTCATCGTGATCATCAGGGTTTGTTGCCTTTGCTTGATTGCTTCAATAAACCATTTAGCTGAATCCAGCTTTTGCTTAATGAACATTACGGCCTCTTTCTGAGCCTTGCTCTTTTCCTTCGCTTCTTTGTAGCCCTTAAGCATATTGTTGTAATCGTTTGAGATATGCATTTCCGGGGCATTTCTTCCATTCAGGGTGAGTTCCAATTCCGCGTCTACAATTTTAATGGTAAAATCTGGGATCACATGCTCTGCCATGCGAGTATTACCGGAGAAGTGACCTCCGGGTTTGGGGTTTAAATGCCCAATAACATCAATGGCATCACGAAGTTCATCTTCTGTGATATCGTGTTTGCTCAGTAGTTTATTGTAGTGTTTTTTGCTGAAGTGATCAAAGGATTTTTCCAGGAGTTCACTGGCAAGGGAAACATTTTTATTGGGTTCCTTCCTACGAAGTTGGATTAACAGACTTTCCTGAAGCGATCTTGCCCCAACACCTGCAGGATCCAACTCCTGAACCAATTTTAAAACCTTTTCTACCGTCGCTTCATCGGTATAAATATTTTGTGTAAAAGCCAGATCATCTACAATGTCCTGTAAAGTACGTCGTATATAGCCACTTTCATCCACACTCCCAACCAGAAAATTGGCGATTTCTTTTTCAATATCAATAAGACGAAATGTGCTTAACTGAGATTGCAAATATTGTGAGAACGAGGTGCCTGCAGCATATGGAACATGTTTTTCCTCATCATCTGCACTGTAATTATTTGCCTGAAGCCTGTAATTCGGGATTTCATCGTCGCTCAAATAATCATCAACATCAATTTCAGCTTCTATAGATTCGGTTCCATCATTATCGTATTCATCATCATTGGCAAACTCTTCGTCAAAATCTTTTTCCAAATCCTCTTTTCCATCTTCCAGCGCCGGATTTTCTTCCAATTCCTGTTTAATGCGCTGTTCAAAAGCCTGGGTAGGCAATTGAATAAGCTTCATCAACTGGATTTGTTGTGGGGAGAGCTTTTGGGATAATTTAAAATTTAGTTGCTGCTTTAACATCTATGCTCAATTTCAATTTGTTTTACAAAAATAAGCAAAAAATTGAATGATTTAGCAACTTTGGCATTAAAAATGATGTGCTAAAATTTTGTTAAGAATTATCATTTTACATTTTAATTCCCTAATATCTCAAATCTGCGGGGAATTTTCATTTTAAATTCCAGAGGTTCATCTGTAATAGGATGTGTCAATCGCAGGCCAATAGCTGCCAGGTACAATCCTTTTTTAGTAAAAGGATCAGAATTTGTCCCGTGTTCTTTATCTCCAACAATCGTAAAACCGTGTTGTGAAAGGTGGATTCTTATTTGGTGTGTTCGCCCTGTATCCGGATAAACTTCTACCAATGAAAAATTTTCATTTTTAAAACTGAAAGAGTTCAGGGTTCGTATTTTTGTGTAAGCCGATTTTTGATCAATTTTATCCTGAAATATTGCGGTTTCAGGAGTTGTCCCGTGAACCAAAGCTGTATAGGTTTTTTCTATTTCCTTAGTTTCAAAAGACTGGTATAATTTTGTTTGGGCAAACCTGGTTTTGGCGATCAACAACAATCCTCCGGTTGGATTGTCCAGCCTGTGGACCGGAAGGGGATAGGGAAGGGTGTCCGGTTCTTCTGAAATTTTTAAATTGAAGGGCAGCGCGTTTTCTATGGTCTTAAAATAATTGCCACTGGTAGGATAACCGGGCAATTTGTTGATCACTGCAAAATAATCGTCCTCAAAAATCACGTTCAGTTTAAGCCGAAATATTTTTTTTGGTTTAATTTCCTGCTGAAGAAGCTCAATTTTTTGATCTTCTTTTATCCAATCTGAAGTTTTGGCGATCTGGCCATCAATTAAAATTTCTTCTCTTTTAATGGCTTTTTTAATTCCGCTTCGGCTGGTGATGGATTTAAATATATCAACCGCATACTCCTGTAACCGGATTTTCTCCTGAAGGTTAGTGACAATATGGGTTTCCAGGATTTTCAATACGCTTGTATTTATTGAAAGAAATCGGAGATATTTTTCTTGTTTTAAACAGCTCAGTCCCGTTTATTTATCGGGACTGAGTTGTTTAAAACTTATTATTATCTAAAATTCCGCATTCTGCGGGGTTCTTGGGAAAGGGATCACATCCCTGATATTGGTCATTCCGGTAGCAAATTGTACCAGGCGTTCAAAGCCCAAACCAAAGCCGCTGTGAACACAAGTTCCGAATCTACGGGTGTCCAGATACCACCAAAGTTCATTCTCGTCTATATCCAGTGCTTTCATTTTTTCTTTTAAGACCTCCAGGCGTTCTTCCCGTTGCGATCCTCCTACTATTTCCCCAATTCCGGGGAAAAGGATGTCCATTGCGCGAACGGTCTTTCCATCTTCATTTAAACGCATATAGAAAGCTTTGATATTAGCCGGATAATCATATAAAATTACCGGGCATTTAAAGTGTTTTTCCACTAAAAACCGTTCGTGCTCGCTTTGCAGATCGACTCCCCAGGCATCAATTGGATATTGGAATTTCTTCTTTTTGTTGGGTTTTGAATTCTTTAATATTTCAATAGCTTCCGTATAGGTGACACGTTTAAAATTATTGTCGGTGACAAATTTTAATTTTTTGAGCAAACTAAGTTCGCTGCGTTCGGCCTGAGGTTTTGATTTTTCTTCTTCTTCCAATCGGTTTTCAAGAAATGCCAGATCGTCTTTACAATGCTTCAAAACGTATTTCACCACGTATTTTATAAAATCTTCGGCAAGGTCCATATTTCCGTCAAGATCACAAAAAGCCACTTCTGGCTCGATCATCCAAAATTCTGCCAGATGGCGGGAAGTATTTGAATTTTCTGCCCTAAATGTTGGTCCAAAGGTATAAACCTGCCCTAAGGCAAGTGCATAAGTTTCTGCTTCCAACTGGCCTGAAACCGTTAAGTTGGTCTCTTTTCCGAAGAAATCTTTTTTATAATCTATTTCCCCGGCTTCATTTTTTGGTGGATTTTTCAGATCGAAGCCGGTAACCTTAAACATTTCTCCGGCGCCTTCGGCATCGCTTCCGGTAATTATGGGAGTGTTAACATAATGAAAATTGTTTTGCTGAAAATAACTGTGCACTGCAAAAGAAAGCTTGCTGCGCACGCGCATTACTGCTCCAAAAGTGTT
>JBDNHN010000308.1:0-7401 GCA_041688725.1 Gillisia sp. | reverse complement strand
TAATAAACACTTCAAATTAATAAACACTTCAAAACAATGATTAATAAATTTAAATTGTCAGCCTTTGCATTGCTTCTGGGAATTATTGGCTTTGCGCAAGAAGTTGAGTTCACTGAATATGATCTGGAGAATGGCTTGCATGTTATTTTGCATCAGGACAACTCAGCTCCGGTTGTTACCACATCGGTAATGTATCACGTAGGTGCGAAAAACGAGAATCCCGAACGCACCGGTTTCGCTCACTTTTTTGAGCATTTGCTTTTTGAAGGAACAAAAAACATCGAAAAAGGGAGTTGGTTTAAAATAGTTTCTTCTAATGGTGGTTCCAACAACGCAAATACTACCGATGATCGCACCTATTATTATGAAAATTTTCCATCGAACAACCTGGAACTTGGCCTTTGGCTTGAATCGGAACGCATGCTTCACCCCATAATTGACCAAAAAGGAGTCGATACACAAAATGAAGTGGTAAAAGAAGAAAAAAGACTTAGGGTAGACAATGCCCCTTACGGACAAATATTTGCCGAAGTAAAGAAAAATTTATACAAAAAGCATCCTTATAGATGGGCAACCATTGGTTCCATGGAACATTTGGATGCGGCTACTCTGGAGGAATTTATGGCATTTAACGAAAAATTTTATGTGCCAAACAATGCGACTTTAGTCGTAGCTGGAGATCTTGATATATCAAAAACAAAAAAACTCGTAAAAGATTACTTTGGGTCCATTCCAAGGGGTAAAGCAATTGAGGAAATAAATATTAAGGAAGACCCTATTACTACCCAAATTAATGCGACTTACGAAGATCCTAATATTCAGTTGCCCGCAATAGTTGCCGCTTACCGAACTCCATCAATGAAAGAGAATGATGCCTATGTTCTCGATATGATCTCTTCAGTATTATCTGACGGAAAATCTTCCAGGTTGTACAAAAAAATGGTGGACGTGCAAAAACAAGCGCTTCAAATAGGAGCTTTTAACATTAGCCAAGAGGATTATGGACAATACTTTGTTTATGGAATTCCTTTAGGCGATGTCAAGCTGGATACCTTGATGGCAGAGATTGATGAAGAAGTAGAAAAAATTCAAAATGAACTGATCTCTGAAAGGGAATTCGGAAAACTTCAGAACACCTTTGAGAACAGATTTGTAAATTCCAACAGCAGTATTGAAGGAATCGCGGGTTCTTTGGCAAGCTATCATGAATTGTACGGAAATACAGATCTAATCAATAAAGAAATCGAGATTTATCGTTCTATCACAAGAGAAGACATCAAAAGGGTGGCAAACCAATACCTGAATCCAAATCAACGATTGGTCCTAAAATATTTACCAAAAACCATCGACTCTGAATAATAAAATTCAAAACATAAAATGATGAAAAATAAAATAACAGTTTTTACAATTTTACTCCTGATGTCTTTTGGTATCCAAGCCCAAATTGACCGAAGCAAACAACCCGTGCCAGGACCTGCCCCGAAGATCGATCTGGGCACTCCGGAAACCTTCAAATTAGATAATGGGCTAAAGGTGCTTCTCGTTGAAAATCACAAATTACCCAGGGTAAAAATGACACTTACATTAGATAATCCTCCGCATCCTGAAGGAAGCAAGGCAGGAATATCTACTTTAGTTAGTGATTTAATGGGTTCCGGATCTCAAAATATAGGAAAAGATGAGTTTAATGAAGAAATTGACTATTTGGGAGCAAATGTAAATTTTTATTCTACCGGAGCCTCCGCAAATACATTATCAAAATATTTCCCCAGAATTTTAGAGTTAATGGCTGAAGGAGCTTTAAAACCGAATTTTACAGAGGAGGAATTTAAAAAGTCTAAGGATCGTACACTTGAAAGTTTAAAGGCCGATGAGAAAAATGTGGCAGCAAATGCAAGAAAACTAAGGCTTGCTTTATCTTATGGAAAAAATCATCCCTATGGAGAAATCGAGACCAAAGAAAGCATTGAAGCATTGAATCTTGAAAATGTAAAGAACTATTACACAGATTATTTTGCACCTCAAAATGCTTATTTGGTAATTGTAGGCGATGTGAAATTAGAGGAAGTACAGGATCTGGTAACCAAATATTTTAACGATTGGAAGAAGAAGGAATTACCATCTTTCGAACTTCCCAAGCCTAAAAATGTTCAATTTACACAGGTGAATTTCCTGGATATGCCAAATGCAGTTCAAAGCGAAGTTGCTGTGGTAAATACAATTCAACTTAAAAAAGGAGATGCAGATTATTTTCCCGCACTTGTCGCAAATCAAATCTTAGGCGGTGGTGGAGAAGGAAGATTATTCCTAAACCTGAGGGAAGCTAAAGGATATACTTATGGCGCATATTCCAGAACCGGCGATGACAAGTATATCGCAAGTTTTGTAGCGAGTGCAAGTGTTAGAAATGCCGTTACAGATAGTGCGGTAGTTGCATTTTTAGATGAGGTCTACCGCATTAGAAATGAGAAGGTTTCCGATGAAGAATTGAAAAATGCCAAAAGTAAATACGTAGGAAACTTTGTTATGGCCCTTGAACAACCTTCAACAATTGCCAATTATGCCTTGAATATAGAAACCGATAATCTTCCGAAGGATTTTTACCAAAACTATCTTCAAAAAATCAATGCGGTTACAGCTAAAGATGTACAACGTGTAGCAAACAAATATTTTAAAGTTGACCAGGCGCGCATTGTAATAGCCGGAAAAGGCAGCGAAGTATCGGAAAGCCTTGAAAAACTAACCTATAACGAAAAAGGAATTCCGGTTAAATATTTTGACAAGCAGGCAAATGAAATTGACAAACCGGAATTTAACAAAACCGCAGACCCTTCTGTAACTGCAGAAATGGTGTTTAACAACTATCTCAAAGCAATAGGCGGAAAAGATGCCGTTGCCAATGTGAAAAGTATTTTGATGCAGGCTGAGGCAGAAATTCAGGGCCAGAAACTGGGTCTTGAAGTGAAGTCAACCTCACACGGAAAAACTCTGCAGGTAGTTTCCATGGGAGGAAATATTGTGAGCAAACAAGTATTTAACGGTACAACAGGATTTTCGGTTATGCAGGGTCAAAAAATAGTTCTTAATGAAGAACAAATTGAAGCTGCGAAAGCGGATGCAATTCAATTCCCTGAAATGAATGCTTCAGAAGCAAAAGTAATGGGCATTGAGGATGTAGATGGAAAGGACGCTTATGCCGTAACTTTAGACAAAGAAAATACCACATATTACGATGTGGAAAGCGGATTGAAAGTAAGATCCGTAAAAATGGTGTCTCAGGGAGAACAAACTATGGAAGTCCCTACAGGGTTTAGTAATTACCAGGAGGTAGCGGGGGTTAAATTCCCGTTTACAATTTCACAATCCTTTGGACCGCAATCTTTTGAATTCAATGTGACCGCCATCAAAGTAAACGAAGGGGTGAATGAAAGTGATTTTGAAGAATAGATATGCCTATTAATATTGAAAAGACCGGCTGTTATTGGCCGGTCTTTTTGTTTCTGGTATACAGGTTTTTAGTGCGGTTAACTAAAAACACTCCTAACAAAATAACAAAAGCAAATATTAATTGGTATATACTGAAAATTTCCCCGTCCAAAACACCCCAACCCAATCCCACTACAGGAATGGTATATGTCACCGAGGTTGAAAAAACGGGATCTGAGATCTGTATGAGTTTGTTGAAAATGATCATTGCGATCCCGGTGCCTATCATCCCAAGAATCACAACATATAAAACAGAGAGGGGAACTTTGGGATCTTGAGCAATATCTTCAATGGAAAACCCCGTTAAATACAATATTATAATTGACGGCAGCAGCAATACCAGGAAATTTCCCGCCGTAATCCCAAGGGCAGAGATATCATACATATATCTTTTTACAAGGTTCACGTTTATCGCATAACAACCTGCCGCGATAATTACCAATCCAGAGTAATAATAATTTTGATCAGGGTTAACCTGAGCCCCGCTAAAGATTAATCCCAAAGCGCCTATTAAACCAATCAGCACTCCAATTCCTTTATTTTGGGTGAGTCCTATCCTAAAAAAGAATACTCCAAAAATCAAAGCCATCAAAGGGGTGGAAGCATTTAAAATGGAAGCCACACCACTGTCTATTTCCGTTTCTGCAAAAGCGAAAAGATACACAGGTAAAAAAGAGCCTAAAAATGCCGAGAGCACGATCCATTTCCATTGTTTTTTGGAAATTTTAAACAAGCTTTTAAAACCAACCAGGATCAGAAAGATCGAGGCAAAAAGTATCCTAAAGGAACCCAGCTGCAATGGGCTTAAGCCTATAAGTCCTTTTTTAATAAGTATAAACGAACTTCCCCAAATCAAGGAGAGCAGGATTAGATAAATCCACTTAAGATTTTTTAGAGGCATTGGCCAAATTGAAATTTAAAATATTCTCATTAAAATAATTGGCAAATGTAAAGCAAAAACGGAATGAAAAAAATGAAAACTAAAAAAGTCCAATGTATTTTAGATATTCACAATGGACATTTAAGGCAATAAAGTGTCTATTTTTTGAATTATTCCCAGCGAAGACTTTCCATCAAATGCTTCATATCATTTTTTAAATAGGCGGCTGCCGGCATAATAGAATCAAAATTGGGTTTCTGGTTGAAGTATAACGCACCGGTCATAAAATGTTCAGTGCTATCGGTGATGTAGAATTGTGCCTGAGAAGCGGCATTCCCTTCAATTTCATAGAACATGCCATAGACCTTGTGCTCTGGATTGGTATAAATGTCACCTTCTATAAAATCGGCTTTAATTGTGTGTTGTAAAGGTAATTTCTGAGCATCCATCAATAAGGAATCCAGATCGCCATGCACTTGTCGATATGTGATAAATACAGCAGCATCCAGCAGGGGATATTCCAGGTTTATCCAGCAGGGATTATTTCCTTGAGCAGCTTTGATCTGCGCAATATTATTTTTTTCAAAGTTATAGGGGCAACCTATATTGACCGGGGAATATTCAGCCTCGGGATATTCCAGGGTGAGAAAAGCGTTGGGTTTAGGACGGGCATCATCCTTACAGGCTGTAAAAATTACAATTATAAAAATATAAACTATTAGTCCTTTCATCAAATCACTCTGCTTCAATACTCAATTTTATTTGTTTGATCCGTTTATTGTCTATCACTTCTATCGTGAACTTATAATTCAAAAAAGTGATGACCTCGTTTTTCTTGGGAAAACCACCCGAAATTTCAAGCAAAAATCCCGCTAGGGTTTCCGATTCCCCCTTGTTATCTTCAAAATCCGTAGTGTCTTCTAACCGGATAATCTTATAAAAATCCTTTAATGGTGTCTTACCTTCAAAAACAAAGTTGCGATCATCCAATTTTGAAAAAATCAGATCCTCATCATCAAACTCATCACTTATATCTCCAACAATTTCCTCAATAATATCTTCTAGGGAAATAAGACCGCTTGTACCTCCATATTCGTCTACCACAATTGCCAGGTGGATTTTTCTTACCTGGAAATCATTCATCAGATCGTCCAGTTTCTTGTTTTCCGGAACAAAATAAGGATCCCTAAGCAAGGTTGTCCAGTCAAAATTCTTTTTATGGAGATATGGCAATAGATCTTTTACATATAAAATTCCTATTACCTGATCCATGTTTTCCCTGTAAACAGGAATCCTGGAATATCCGTTTCCAATAATTTCAGGAATTATATCCGTAAATTCCTGGGTCTCATTTAAAGCAAAAACATCCATTCTTGGCTTCATCACCTGTTTGGTATCGGTATTTCCGAAAGAAACAATTCCCTTTAAAATTTTATGTTCTTCCCTGGTGGTATCTTCTTTTCTGGTGAGGTCCAAAGCCTGGGAAAGGTGATCAACACTAATGAAGCTTTTCTTTTTTCCTAATCGTTTATGTATAAAAATAGTGATTGCCCTCATGGGAACACTTAGAGGTGAGTACAAGGTGTCCAATACATTTAATGGGTATGCCATAAAATTGGAGAATTTCACATTGTTACGGCTGGCATAAACCTTGGGAAGGATCTCGCCAAAAAGCAAGATCAAAAAGGTTACTAACCCAACTTCAATTATAAATTTAAAATCTATTCCAAAAGTAACAGTATCAAGGTTTTTGAAGAATTTGTCGCCAATATTATCAAAAAGCAGAACAATCGCTATATTAATAGAGTTGTTCGCAACCAAAATAGTTGCCAGTAATTTTTTGGGTTTTTCCAGTAACCGGACAACAATTTTTTGGGTATTGCTTCTCTTTCCGTTATCGGTGAGGAAATTTGACGGGGTCAGGGAAAAGAAAGCGACTTCAGCGCCTGAGATCATGGCCGAACAAATCAGCAAGACCAGCATTATTACAATGCTGAAGATTTGCGAATAATCTATAGAAAAAAATGACAAAATTAAACTGGGAGGATCTAGATCCAATAGCTTCGGTATTAGTTAAACTTAAAAGGGCAAATCATCTTCACTTTGATCTTCTTTACCCAATGGTTGATTGGCTAAAGTATCCTTTTCCGGACTGGAAACCGGTTTGGCCGAAGGTGAATTTTGTGCTTCAGGTCCTGAAGTCCCTGTTTTTGGAGTTAAAAATGTGAAATCGGTACATTGAATTTCTACCGAATATCGTTCAATTCCTTTATCATCAGTCCATTTTCGGGTTTTAAGTCTACCTTCAACATACACCTTATCGCCTTTTTTAAGATATTTTTCGCAGATCTCTGCGGCCTTATTTCTTACAATAATGTTGTGCCATTCTGTATTTTCCACCCGTTGCCCGGTAGATTTATTGGTATAAACTTCGTTGGTAGCAATAGAAAATCTGCCTATAGCACCACCTCCTTCAAAATAATGCATTTTTACATCGTCTCCGGTATGCCCTATCAACATTACTTTATTAAGTGTTCCAGTCATTATAATAGTAAAATTTAAACCGCAAATTTATTGCAATTTGGTTAATTGTCCGTCTAAAAATAAAGAAAATAATTTGGTTTGCCATATTGAAATTTAGAAATTTCGGTAATTTCAAAAATCAAAATTATACTTCGGCCTTAATATTGTCCAAAATTATACTCGTTTAAAAAATTTGCTATTAGCACCGGAACCGGGTATTCATGCAGTTTCTCAACCGGAATTGACTCTTTGGGCAAATCCTTTTTATCTACTACCCAAAACCGGGTGTAAATATGCTGATGTGACAGTTTATGTACAATTGGAGTTTCATTATATAATCTGATCTGCTGAATTCCTTTCCCTATAAGTTGCACAAATTTTTCATCAAAAGGCAATTTTTCAGCACTTACCAGAACATCTGTTTCCAACAGCGGAAATTGATATAAACCTTCCCAAATTCCTTTACCGGAGCGCTGCTCAATAATAGTTCTATTTTCCTCGGAAAGGAAAAC
>JBDNHN010000307.1:0-6107 GCA_041688725.1 Gillisia sp. | reverse complement strand
GGAAAACTTAAGTGCAGGGGTAAGGTTTACTGAGGAAATACAACTGAATTAATAATAAAAACCATTTTAAGGCATTTTAAAATATGAGCAGAATCCAGGTTATTCAACCCGAAGATGCCGAAGGCAGATTAAGAGAAATTTACACCGAAATTGTTCAAAAACGCGGTCAGCTGGCCGAAGTTCATAAAATCCAAAGCCTAAGGCCGGAAAGTATCGTTAAGCATATAGATCTGTATATGGAGATCATGTTTTCCAAATCGGAGCTTTCCCGGGCCCAGCGGGAAATGATGGCTGTGGTGGTTTCAATGGCAAATCAATGTTCTTATTGTGCGATACATCACGGCAGCGCATTGAATCATTACTGGAAAAATTCTGAAAAGCTCGAATTATTAAAAACTGATTTTCATTCCCTGGATCTTTCAGAAAAAGAACTAGGCTTATGTGAATTTGCAAAGCTGCTCACCCTTCAGCCTGAGTCAAATAAAAAGACTGATCTGACCGGGGATTTAAAGGAAATCGGGTTTAGTGATGCGGCAATATTAGACGCGACCCTAGTAGTGTCTTATTTCAACTTTGTAAACAGGATGGTGTTAACCTTGGGAGTTGAAATAGAAACAGATGAAGGGGAAAACTATAAGTATTAAAAATGATAAAGCAAGATTACTTCACAAAGTGGTAATTATTTTGAAATAATTTTAAAAAATAATTTAAGAACAGGGAACACTGATTTTTGATTTTAAAAGTAATATTAAATTAAAAATTAAAAATCAGAAATTGAATAAGTTGATAATTCAAAAAATTTGTAAAAACCGACCTATGAAATTTGACGCGATAATTATTGGCACCGGACAGGCCGGTCCTTCTCTGGCAGCAAGCCTGGCAAAAAACGGATTTAAGGTAGCCATTATAGAAAAAAGCCATCTTGGAGGTACCTGCGTAAATGAGGGCTGCACTCCCACGAAAGCTTATGTGGCAAGCGCCAGAAGGGCATATATTGCAAATAACAGTGAAGTGCTGGGAATTGAAATTGAAGGTGACGTCAGGGTGAACCTCAAAAAAATAAAGGCACGCAAAGATCAGCTTATTGAGGATTCCAGGTCAGGGCTGGAGAAAATGTTCGGGGATTCAGAAAATATTACGCTGATAAGAGGGAAAGCCAGGTTTACTGATGCTCATACCGTTGAAGTGAACGGGGAAACCCATACGGCAGATAAGTTTTATATCAATGTTGGTGGAAGACCAAGAATACCGGATGGTTTTAAGAACGCATCGTATCTTACCAATAAAAGCATTTTGGAGCTGGAAGAAATTCCGGAACATCTTATAATTGTTGGTGGGGGATATATAGGTCTGGAATTCGGTCAAATGTTTCGCAGGTTTGGAAGCAAGGTGACCATCCTGGATCGCGGAGAACAATTGTTAAAAAATGAAGACCTGGAGTTTGGAAAAGAGGTTGCCGAAATTTTTAAAAAGGAGGACATTGATATTCGGCTAAATTCAGAATGTATTAGCGGGAAGAATTTGGAAAACCAGATTGAAGTAAAAGTTAATTATAAAGATGGAGATCCTACCATTAAAGGCTCTCATCTACTTTTAGCCGCGGGAAGGCTTCCCAATACCGATGATCTGGGCCTGGAAAATGCCGGAGTTACATTAGACAAAAGAGGTTATATAAAAGTGAACGATCAATTGCAAACCAATGTAAAGCATATTTGGGCCCTGGGGGATTGCAACGGACAAGGAGCTTTTACTCATACCGCCTACAACGATTTTCAGATTGTGAATTCTAACCTTTTTGAAGATATAAAAAGGAATTTATCGGACAGGTTTATGTGTTACGCTGCTTTTATTGATCCGCCTCTTGCCCATGTTGGAATGAAAGAGAAGGATATCAAAAAAGCCGGCATCAAGGCAAAAGTCGCACTGCGGCCCATGTCCAAAATTGCCCGCGCTAAAGAAATGGGTGAAACCATGGGAATGCTCAAAATTTTTATAGATGCTGAAACCGATAAAATTTTGGGAGCGACATTTTTAGGCACCGGAGCCGATGAATACATTCATACTATTATAGATCAAATGTATGCGGATGTCCCCTATACAGTAATTATGAATGCGATGCATATTCATCCAACGGTGAGTGAATTGATCCCTACAATGCTGGAAAATCTAAAACCAGTTCATTAGACCAAAATAAAATCAAAAGCCGGGAACGGCTTTTTTTATGCTGAAAACAGTTAAAATGGAAAAAGAAATAGTGAGTAAATGGGTTGGTGAATATGGAGACGATCTTTATTCCTGGGCATTCTATAAGACTTCGTCCCGGGAAACCGCCCAGGATCTTATTCAGGAAACATTTTTATCGGCCTTTAAATCCTATAAAAAATTTAAACATGAAAGTCAGCCTAAAACATGGTTGTTTAAGATTTTAAACAACAAAATAATTGATTATTATAGGAAATCGGCCAAAACGCTAAAAGGCGTGGAATTGAAGGATGAAGAAGCCCATGAGCGCATGGTAAATAAATTATTCGACCAAAATGACAACTGGGAACCAACGGGTTTTGAACAGAACTGGGAGGACGACCAGCATTTACTGGATAATCCGGAATTCAACGAGATCATGGACGGGTGTTTAAATGATTTGCCTTCTGCCTGGCGGTTTGCTGTTACGGCCAAATATCATTTAGAGAAAGAACCTAAAGATATTTGTCAGGAGCTCAATATCACAGCGTCCAATTATTGGCAGATCATTCACAGGGCAAAATTGCTTCTGAAAAAATGCATTGAAATAAAATGGTCTGTATAAAGAACCTGCAATGAGGTTTATTACAAGTAATTTTTCCGGAGAAATATTCGGAAAAAATTTTCAAAAATAAAGTCAATCAAATTGGAAAAAAAATCAAAAACAAATGAAACGCCTGTTAAATAAGTTTTTTCTATCCTGTAAAAAAGCGACAGAGCTCATAGAAAAGAGAAAGATCGAACAATTAAATTTCACGGAAAAAAATCAGTTGAAGATCCATATTTCCATGTGCCGCACTTGTAACGCCTACCAGTCACAATCTGAAACCATAGACAAGGCAGTTTCTAAGTGGTTAAAGAACAACAGAAGAGTACGAAATATCTCCCTGTCATCTTCAGAAAAAGCAGCCATTTTAAAAAAAATAGTAAATTATTGAATTTTCCTGTCAGGAATCACATCTCCCCGAGTCTGTTCTCATAGAAATGCTGATTGCAAATTATTGCCGGCAAAATCAATAACTATGAAACGAAAAAAAATAATAAAAATTTCCCTGATTGTTGTTTTGGCAATGATCGTTATTGCAGGTGGTACAGCGTTCTATATTTTTAATATGCCACACAGGGATGTTCAAAAAACTAAATCGGATTTTTCCTATACCTCAAATGAGATCGTAGATGAATACCTTAAAGATTCGGAAGCCGCAAATCAAAAATATTTGGATGAAGAAGGAGAATCAAAAGTTCTGGAAGTCACCGGGAATGTAGCAGAGATCGGGTCAGATTTTAATGGTCAGACAGTTGTTTTGTTGCAATCTGAAGGTTCTCCGGCCGGTGTAAGTTGCACCTTCCCAAAAGATTTAAATGAAGGAGCCACAACTTTTGAAGTAGGTCAAACCATTACAGTAAAAGGAGTTATTCGTGCAGGAGCCGGATATAATGAAGCCCTTGAAATGTATGAAAATGTCATACTTGATAAATGCAGTATAATAACGAGTATATAATTAAATAAGTAAATCAAGAATAATCAATAAACAATAAACAATTATGAAAAAGTCAGGAATTTTAATGATCTTAATGATGGTAGGGATTTTAACTACAGCATTTTCTCCAATAGGTGATAAGCTGGTAAGTTCAGAAACTCATATCAAATTCTTCTCCACCACCCCTGTTGAAGATATTGAAGCGAATAATTTTAAATCGGTGAGCACTCTCAATCAGGTTACCGGCGAGTTAGTTTTTTCTGTGCCTATGCAAAGTTTTGAATTCGAAAAATCTAAGATGCAGAAACATTTCAACAGCCGTAAATTTTTGGATACCAAATCCAATCCTAAAGCAACTTTGAAAGGAACTTTGAACAATCCGGAAAAAATAGATTTCAATAAAGCAGGAGTTTATTCTGCTTTGGTTACCGGAAATTTAACCATAAACGGGGTTACCAAGGCCATCAAGGAAAATGTGACTTTTGAGGTAAAAGGGAATGAAATCATATTGAATTCAAAATTTAATATTACTCTTAACGATTATAAAATTGCATTTGAGAAGGGAAAACCTTCAACCAATATTGCAAAAACTGTTGAAGTTACAGTAATTGCAAAGTATAAAAAAAGCTAAAAACTACCCCAAAGGGTATTATTGCTGCAAGGTTTCCGGAAACCCCAATACTTTTCGGTTTCTTTGTAGCTTTAATAAATAAAGCTTAACTCTATTCAAACAAGATGATAAAAGATTGTATTGCAAACCTTACGGAACATCAGGAACTGTTGTTGAAATTGTCTGATAAACAATACCAACATCAATCGGAATTGCTCTCTGGAGCTTCTATTGGACAGCACCTAAGACATGTAGTTGAGTTTTATGATTGCTTGTTGAATGGGCTTTCACAACAGAAAATAAATTATGAAAAAAGAGCCCGAAGCCTGGAGCTCGAGAATAACAGGAAAACAGCCATAAATATGATTTCCTCAATTAAAGATCAACTGTTATCTTTAGAATTAAACAGCAGGTTATATTTGGAAATTGAAGATCTTATTATTGATACAAGTGTACAAAGAGAACTTTATTACAATTTGGAACACAGCATACATCACCAGGCACTTATTAAGGTTGGATTAAAAGAACAAAATATAGGGGATATGGTAAAGGCCGATTTTGGTTTGGCACCATCTACCCTAAAATACAGAAAGCAATGTAGAGCGTAGTCTTCATTTCTTTTCCTGGAACAGTTTTGTCAAAATCAAGCAGAGGTAAAACAAACCCTATACTATGAAAACCGGATTTGCAATAGCACTGGCCTGGCCAGAGACAAACTGTAAAAATGCAGGGTCCTGGTACGATGAACTGATGGAACTTCTTGGCATTAGTAAAAACCATTATTACAAAGTTGGGCATGCGGCTCTTATTTTGATTAATAAAGGCACCAAACAATGCCATTATTTTGATTTTGGAAGGTATCATACGCCTTTGGGATATGGACGGGTGAGAGATCAGGAAACCGATCCCGAATTAAGTTTATTGACGAGGGCAAAAATATCAGATTCCGGAAAATTGGAAAATTTTAATTCCCTGTTAAATGAAATTTGCAACAACATATCCTCTCATGGAACAGGACCAACTCATGGATCCTATGTTTCAGTAGATTTTAATTCTGCGTTTAATTCAGCCAAAAAACTGCAAAATAAAGAGGTTTTAAAATACGGCCCTTTTGTATGGAATGGAACCAATTGCTCCCGTTTTGTCAGAACCGTAATTATGTCCGGGCAACTCAATTTAATTTCAAAGTTAAAAATAGCAGTTCCTTTTATGCTTACCCCTACACCTCTTCACAATGTAGCGGCTTTAGGATCAAAAGTTATTGTTGCCCCACAGGAACAGCAACAAAAAAGTAATAGTATTAAACCCGTAACGGCTTTTTCTAAATCGGCATGAAAACAAATTCTACTTTTCCCGAACCGCCAAGACCCCAGGATTTGCCTGAACAGGCACAGTGGCTTGCAGGGGTAGGTGCAGGTTCCTGGTTTTATATCTGCAAAAAGGACCTGGAATTTGAAATTTCCCGTTTTGGACCTGAAGGGAACATTGAGTGCAGAAGCTTATTTGAAATTGAGGGGGATGCATTTTTCGAGATCGCTCAATTATACACTTTTGCTTATTTAAGTCATTGCAAAACGGTTCGCATTCGGCAAGGAAACTCCATACTAAAATTTCATCGAAAACAATTGTGAACGGGCTTAACGACAAAAGACAAACAACAGCCTTGTTCTTTACCCTTTTAACTTTTCTTGGTTGAGTGTCTAATTTACACTTATACAAACATAGGATGACATACCTGAGGTTTTTTTGTCATCCTGAATGAGCCTTTGGGCGAG
>JBDNHN010000306.1:0-3068 GCA_041688725.1 Gillisia sp. | reverse complement strand
TATGGAACTTATTAAACAAAATTTTAGCATAAAAGATTTGGAAAATCTAAGCGGGATTAAGGCGCACACCATTCGAATCTGGGAAAAGCGGTATAATATTCTCACTCCAAACCGAACTGAAACCAATATTAGGTCTTATGACATAAGTAATCTTCAAAAATTATTGAACGTCACTTTCCTAAACGAACAGGGTTATAAAATTTCGAGAATAGCTAAACTCTCTCATGATGAGATTTTTATGATGGTGAAAAATGTAGCTGCCAGTACAAGTGAGCAAAACCGGGCTATCAATTCATTTAAAATTGCTATGTTCAATTTTGACCAGGTTTTATTTAATACTACCTACAATTCTCTTTTGGCAAAGAAAACGTTCAGGGAAATTTTTTATGAAATTTTTCTGCCTTTGCTAGGTGAAATTGGACTTCTTTGGCAAACCGATACTATAAATCCGGTACATGAACACTTTTTGGTGGGATTGATAAAACAGAAATTATACCTGAACATCGCCCAATTGGGAGATAAGATTGAATATGCGGATAATAACTTGTATGTATTGTTTTTACCTGAAAATGAAATTCACGATATCGGCATCTTATTTTTGAATTATGAGTTGAATTTTCATAATAAAAAAACCATCTATTTGGGCCCAAGCATGCCTATAGCAGATATGAAATATTTGCTGGAAATTCATCCAAACCCAAAATTCATTAGTTATCTAACTCTTGGAACAATAGACGCAACCGATTTTATTTCGGAATTTGAAACTGAACTATGCAAGAATAAAAGCAGGGAATTCAATCTATTTGGAGCAGGAATTCAATCTTTGGATCCTTCCATTCAGCCCGAACATATAAAAATTTATAAGTCAATCCCCGAATTCGCAAATCAATTATCAATTGAATGAAGAAAAAAGTCAGCATTATCGGTTCCGGATTTGCCTCTTTAGCGGCTTCCTGTTATCTGGCAAAATCCGGGTATAAGGTGACTATTTACGAAAAAAATGACAGAATTGGGGGGCGGGCAAGACAATTGCAAAAAGAAGGTTTCACTTTTGACATGGGTCCCTCCTGGTATTGGATGCCCGATGTTTTTGAACGTTTTTTTGCCGATTTCGATAAAAAGCCTTCAGATTATTATCAGCTGGAAAAGCTTAGTCCTGCTTATAAAGTTTTCTTCGGAAAAAATGAAAGTATCACAATTGAAGATACCCTGGAAAAGATATATTCAGCATTTGAAAAAGAAGAAACCGGCAGCTCCATAAAGCTCAAAAAATTCATAGATCAGGCACAAAGCAATTACCAGATCGCGATCAAGGATTTGGTTTACCGTCCTGGAGTTTCTCCTTTAGAATTGGTTACTCCTGAAACGATCAGGAAAATTGGGCAGTTTTTTAGCAACATTTCCAAAGATGTCCGTAAACACTTCAGCAATAAAAAGCTGATTCAGATCCTGGAATTCCCGGTTTTATTTTTAGGAGCAAAACCAAGCAATACGCCATCTTTCTACAGTTTTATGAATTATGCCGATTTTGGTCTTGGCACTTGGCATCCCCAGGGCGGAATGTACAAGGTAATTGAAGGAATGGAAAAACTTGCAGTTTCCCTGGGTGTTGAGATCCGGACGAATTCTCCTGTAGATAAAATTAATGTAATAGATGGATCCGTCACATCAATATCTGTTAATGGAAAGGAAATAGCGACTAATTTGGTAGTTACTGGAGCAGATTATCACCATAGCGAAACGCTTTTAGAACCTGAGTTTCGCCAATATTCTGAATCTTATTGGGATAAAAAGACATTTGCCCCCTCTTCCCTGCTTTTTTATGTTGGATTTAATAAAAAATTAAAAAATATCAATCACCATAATTTGTTCTTTGATGTAGATTTTGATGCACATACAAGGGATATTTACGATGATCCCAAATGGCCTGAAGAACCCTTGTTTTATGCTAATTTTACATCTGTAACGGATGAGAATTCAGCACCCGAAAACTGTGAAAATGGTTTTTTCCTGATCCCCCTGGCACCTGGATTGAAGGATACTCCTGAATTAAGAGAAACGTATTTCAGTATAATCCTTGAAAGATTTGAAAAACTTACAGGCCAGTATGTTAGAAAAAATATTATATTTAAAGAATCTTTTTGCGTAAATGATTTTATTGAAGACTATAACAGCTATAAAGGAAATGCCTATGGAATGGCAAACACCCTGTTGCAAACCGCATTTTTGAGACCAAAATTAAAGAGCAGCAAAGTTGAAGGTTTATTCTTTACAGGCCAACTTACAGTGCCAGGTCCGGGAGTACCGCCCTCTTTAATTTCCGGAAAATTAGTGTCGGGACTAATTCAAAGCTCGTAACGAATGGAAGTCACAATTAAAAATATAATTCTAAAGATCAATAAAAAAATTTAGATGAAATCAATTTTCGATATAGTCTCCAGAACTTGCAGCAAGGCAGTTACAAATGCCTATAGTACCTCATTCTCTATGGCCACAAAAATGTTGGCTCCATCTATAAGACAGGACATCTACAACATCTACGGATTTGTTCGTTTGGCAGATGAAATTGTGGATTCCTTTCATGATTACGACAAGGAAAAGCTTCTTGACGAGTTTACCGCTGAACTTTACAAGGCAATTGATGCTAAAATTAGCCTCAACCCAATTCTTAATGCATTTCAGGAAACCGTTCATAAATATGAAATTGAGGAATCTTTATATAATGCCTTCCTTAAAAGCATGCGAACAGATTTGCACAAATCTGTATATTTAACTCAGGAAGAATATGAAGAGTACATTTACGGCAGTGCAGATGTTGTAGGCCTAATGTGTTTAAAAGTATTTATTAAAGGAGACCAAAACAAATACAATGAACTTAAAGAATCGGCTATGAGTTTGGGATCTGCTTTTCAAAAAGTAAATTTTTTGAGGGATCTAAAAGCTGATTTTGAAGATTTAAGTCGAAGCTATTTTCCGAACGCCAATCTGGAAGCATTGGATGAGACGAGTAAACAAAAGATTATTGAAGAAATTGAAGCTGATTTTATCGCAGGTTTCCGCGGAATTAC
>JBDNHN010000305.1:0-5480 GCA_041688725.1 Gillisia sp. | reverse complement strand
ACGCTTTTTGGAATTGCCTCAAATACCAAGGCTTTTACCAGTGCAGCACTCGGTAAACTTATCGATCAGGGAAAACTTGAATGGGATACGAAAGTCACCGATATTATTCCGGAATTTAAACTATATGATCCTTATGTGACTTCTGAATTTACAGTTAGGGATCTGCTGACCCATCGAAGCGGTTTAGGACTTGGCGCAGGGGATATGATGGTTTTTCCGGCTTCAAATGTTACCGATAAATCCCAACTGATACATAATCTTCGTTTTTTAAAACCGGTGTCTTCCTTTAGGACAAAGTATGATTATGACAACTTGTTATATATAGTAGCGGGAGAAGTTGTGACCAGAGTTTCAGGAAGGGATTACGATGATTTTATCAGGGATAATTTTCTAAAACCCCTGGGAATGTCAAAAACAGCAATTTCCTGGAGGCAGATTGAGGATTATACTAATGTTATTGACGGACACGCTCCGGTGAATGGTGAATTAATTCCGGTTGGACTTAGCTTTACCGAAGTTGCAAACCCCGCAGCCGGCATATATTCCTCAGTTACAGATATGAGCAAATGGATACAGGCACAGTTAAATCAAGGAAAATATGGGGAAAAACTTCAGGACAGCCTTTTTAGTGAAAAAGTACATCAGGAAATGTGGACACCACAAACTATTATCAGAAGGGGTAAAGGCCCGTATAACACCCATTTTACTGCTTATGGCCTTGGCTGGTTTCTGAGTGATGTAAATGGATATTTACAGGTAACACACACCGGAGGTTTACTTGGAATTGTGAGTCAGGTAACTATGATCCCGGAATTGGATTTGGGGATTATCGTGCTTACCAACCAACAATCCGGTGCAGCTTTTAGCGCTATCACTAACTCTATAAAAGACTCATATTTTGGTGTAAAAGGGGAAAATAGGATCAAACAGTACAATGAATCCAGATTAAAACAGGAAAAGCAGGCAGATGAGGAAGTTGCCCGGGTATGGAAGGATATTGAAACACAACAAAATAATAACAAGTTTACTCTAAATTTAGAAATGTATACCGGCACTTTTATCGATCCATGGTTTGGAAAAGTGACCATTGCCAAAAAGGAAGGAAAACTCTATTTTGAGTCTGAGAATATCTCCGATTTTAAAGGAGAAATGATTTTTTACAAGGGAAATACTTTTATAGTAAAATGGAATGACAGGACTTTAAATGCCGATGCTTTTGTTTTATTCTCCCTCGATAAGGAAGCGCGTGCCGATGGTTTTAAAATGGAAGCTGTTTCACCAATGACCGACTTTAGCTTCGATTTTCAGGATTTGAATTTTAAACGTTTCGACAAATAAAAAAACGCATCAGTGTCTTAAAACTGATGCGTTTATTATTGGTAAAAACTTCAAATTTTGAAAACTGCATTCCGCAGTTTTCAAGATTTGAAGTTCCAAAAAGCAGGAAAGGGAATTAAATCACTACTTCATCTGCCCCGTATATGAGGTTGAGAAAATCGGCTTTGGGAAGAGCTCCAAAATATTCTTCAATTATCACGGCTTCAAGTAATTGTTCAATTTCCTTAGGCTCGTAACGCGCTCCGGTTAAAAGATCTTCCAGTTTTTCAACCGGTTCTTTTCCGAAGAAATCCCCGTAGATCTTAAAACTTTCGATCCTTCCTTTTTGTACAAAAATGCGAAGGTCAATTTCTCCGATTGGAAACCTCCGGCACCGCTGAATGTTAAATTTGGGGGAGTTGCCGTAATTCCAATCCCAGGTATTGTATTTTTTATCTTTTAGCTGATGCACGGCTTCCCATTCTGCATCACTCAGTCTATAGGTTTCAAACTCTTCACCTGTTTCATATAATCCTTTAAGGATTAAAGATCGGAAAGTTTGAATATCCATTGCTTCATCCAGAAATTCACTGATATTCGCTACCCGTGCTCTTGCCGATTTATGGCCTTTGGAAACGATCTTGCTCATTTTTACATTCAGCGCTTTTACCACCTCTCCCAAATCGCTGTTCAATAGAAGCGTTCCGTGGCTGAACATTCTTCTTCCAGTTGAAAACTGCGCATTTCCCGATATCTTTTGGTCATTTACTACAATATCGTTGCGGCCTTTTAACTCCGCAGCAACGCCAATGGAATTGAGGATCTTAATAACCGGTTCTGTAAATTTTAGGAAATTATTCAGGCTTTTTATATCGTGATTTGTGATAAAACTGAAGTTGAGGTTTCCAAAATCGTGATAAACCGCACCACCGCCGGAAACACGTCTTACCACATGAAGTTTTTTTTCTTCGACATATTCATGGTTGATCTCTTCCAGGGTATTTTGATTGCGTCCAATAATGATGGATGGCTCATTGATATAAAAAAGCAAATAATCTGTACCCGGATTGAAATTGCGAAGTGCATATTCTTCTAAAGCCAGATTAACCCTGGGATCTGTAATGCCTTCATTATCTATAAAAATCATATTTGTGTAATTTATAGTTATTAATTGCAAAGGTAAGTGAAAAGTGAAAAGATAAAAGTGGAATAATTCATTAAAAAGCCCCCAAATCACATTAACGATTTTCCATTTCCGAGTTGACGTATTCGTAAATCCTGCATACTAGAATACAATTAATTATGATAAATTTGTTTTAAAGCTGATATTTTTATTTTTTCGTAAAAGCCCGCCTTTATTGGGAATTCGGTTCTTTTAAAAAATATAGGGGTTGCTGTTTAGTGAAATTATATTTAGGGGTTTTAAGTGAAAAAGAGCTATGATTCTATTATTAATGTATTAATTTTGAGCCTTATTACATAGCAGTTTTATATGAAGAATAGCAAAAATTATGTTATAGATTTTGACAGTACATTTACACGAGTAGAAGCTCTTGATATTTTAGGCGAAATTTCCCTGGCAAATGATGTGGACAAAGAGAAAAACCTTCGGGAGATAGAGGAATTGACTAATCAGGGAATGATGGGTGAAATATCCTTACTGGATTCGCTTGAAAAAAGGCTTTTTTTGTTAAAAGCCAATAAGAAACACCTGCCTGCACTTGTAGAAAAACTGCAAAAAAGCATCTCAACCTCTTTCGTTAGAAATAAAGTCTTTTTTACAGAAAACAGCGAAAATATCTATATAATATCCAATGGCTTTAAAGAATTTATAGTTCCAATTGTTGCAGAATATGGAATTAAGGAAGAAAATGTCTTTGCCAACACCTTTGAATTTGATATTGACGAGAAAATTATTGGTTTTGATCACAAAAACGTACTTTCTCAAAATAAGGGAAAGGTTGAACAAATAAAACGTATCAACCTGCAAGGGGAAGTATTTGTAATTGGAGATGGTTATACCGATTACGAAATAAAAGCTTCCGGACTTGCCAGTAAATTTTACGCTTTTACGGAAAATGTGGAACGCCTCAATGTGTTGGAAAAAGCAGACCATATTACTCCTAGTTTAGACGAATTTTTATTTATGCATAATATGAACAAAGTTATTTCTTACCCCAAGAGCAGAATAAATATTTTACTGCTCGAAAATATCCACCCTGATGCTTTTAAATTGATGAAAGAGGAAGGTTATAACATTATTACTCATTCCGGTGCAATGGATGAAGATGAGTTGGCTGAAAAGATCAAAGACGTTTCGGTATTGGGAATACGCTCCAAAACACAGCTCACCAAAAAAGTGCTCAACAATGCTAACAGATTAATTGCAGTGGGTGCTTTTTGCATTGGCACCAATCAAATTGACTTGGATGAATGTCTCAAAAAAGGTGTTGCGGTGTTTAATGCGCCTTACAGCAATACTCGTTCTGTAGTAGAGTTGGTAATTGGTGAAATTATTCTGCTTATGCGTAACCTCCCGGATAAAATCAGGGCAATGCATGAAGGTAATTGGAGAAAATCTGCAGATAGCAGTTATGAAACCAGGGGGAAAAAATTAGGCATTATAGGTTATGGAAATATTGGGTCACAACTATCAGTGGTTGCAGAATCTATTGGTTTTGATGTGTACTATTATGATGTAATTGAAAAGCTTGCACTTGGAAATGCTACAAAATGTAACTCTCTGCCCGAGCTTTTGCAAAAAACAGATATTATAACTTTGCATGTAGATGGCAGAAAGGAAAATCAGGACCTGATAGGGGAGAAGGAATTTCAGGAAATGAAGGACGGGGTTATATTTCTCAATCTCAGCCGGGGTCATGTAGTGGATATTGATGCGCTTCAAAAACACATTGTCTCCGGAAAAATAAAAGGGGCAGGAATAGATGTTTATCCTGAAGAGCCTAAAACCAATAAAGAAGAATTTGAATCTCCGCTTCGGAATTTGCCCAATGTGATCCTTACTCCGCATATTGGAGGAAGCACACAGGAAGCACAGGTAAACATCGGTAATTTTGTACCGGGAAAAATTATTGATTACATCAATACAGGCAGCACCACCAACAGTGTAAACTTTCCAAACCTTCAACTTCCGGTTCTGGAAAATGCGCACAGATTGATCCATATTCACCGCAATATGCCCGGAATATTGGCCGAGATCAACAGGATATTCGCTTCATTAGGCATTAATGTGGTGGGACAATATTTAAAAACCAATGAAACTATTGGGTATGTTATTACTGATATTGATAAGGCTTATGATAAAACAGTAATTAAGGAATTAAAAGGCATTAAAAACACCATTTGGTTCAGGGTATTATACTAGTCCGGAAGAGTGAAGAGTGATCCAGATGTTTAAGGAGTGATGGGTGAATAGGAGTGAAAAGAATTAATTCAAAACTCCCGGGATTTAAATTCCAAAACTCAATACTTATAGATTTCGGGGTTAAAATTAAAATATAGCAATTCACTATTTTATATTGCAATAGTTTTTAAATTATATATCTTTCCAGCTTAATGGAAAAAGGCATTGAAACTAAATTTAGCCCAATCTCAATGTTTTTTGATAATGAAATTGCCCTCTGTTCGTCGATGCCAGTAATTTGGTCTTGAAGGCAGAAAACTAAAACCTACCTTGTGATCAGAATACTCCCCCACGCAAAAAAACCAAGCTTGAAGATTCTTTGTTGTCTTTATTTTATCCTGCTGATTTTTTCTCCCATTAACTCGCTTTATTCGCAGGAAACTTTAACATCTGACGAATTATTCATCAATGCCAGGAAAGCAGCTTTCGACGATGATAATTATCCGCAGGCGATTGCCATAACTAAACAGGCACTGGAAATAAGCCCTGATTATGCAGATATCAGGATATTTCTGGGAAGATTATATACCTGGACAGACGAGGTTGAAAATGCAAGAAAGGAATTTAAGCAAGTATTGGAAAAAAATCCAGGCTATGAAGATCTTATTTTGGCTTATGGAAGTCTGGAATACTGGAATGATAATTCTGAAAAAGCTCTTGGGATCGTAGAAGATGGTATTCAATACAATCCGGAATCTCAGGATCTTAAGGTGTTCAAAGCTAAAATTTTAATTGATTT
>JBDNHN010000304.1:0-3441 GCA_041688725.1 Gillisia sp. | reverse complement strand
CGCACATTATTATAAAGTAGTTCGCGGAATTCATTTAAGTGAGGTAAAGCCCAACAGAATAAGGAAATCTTTAGGTGCAGAAAGAACCTTTGACGAAAACATTTCTTCGGAAATTTTTATGCTGGAACGCCTGGAAAATATTGCGGAAGAAATTGAACGCCGACTCAAAAAAAGCAAAGTCGCCGGCAAAACGGTGACTTTAAAGATTAAATACAGTGATTTTACTCAACATACCCGAAGCAAAACCATTCCGTATTTTATTTCATCTAAAGAATTGATTTTGGACATTTCAAAAGGATTGCTTTTCCAGGAAAAAATGAAGGAATCGGTAAGGCTATTGGGAATTTCTCTTTCCAATTTAAATACAGAAAAAAAAGAGGAGAAAGAAATAGCGGTTCAGCTGAAATTCGAATTTTAAAAAAACAAGCCAAATAATACCATAGTTATATAATAAATGTAAAATTTAATTTATAACGATTAGGTTAAATTGTTTTGATATATATATATATTAGCATCTAAATTTATATAAATAATGAAAAATTTATTGCCCCTAATTTTAATATGCTTGCTGCCAATTTTTGGAAACGCACAAGAGAAAAACAAACCTGACAAGTGGTACTCCACTGCAGAACTGGAATTAATAATCCCTACCAAAGCCCGTTATGGTTACAGTGTTGACAATAGAGGAAGCCGTACTGAGATTAACACTAAAATAGCCCTGGGTGCACAATTCACCATAAATTATTTGTTGTTTAAAAAATTTAGCGTGGGTGCTGTTGGAGGGTACGAGCAGCAATTTAAACCTGATTTTTCGATGTTAAGGTTTGGAGGGATTATAAAATTCTTCTTCGTAGATCCTGAGAATGTCTATGTCTACTTACAGGAAGCAGGCAATGTTTCCCTGGACAAATCCCAGTTTAAAGGGGGAAATAATATTAGGTTAGGTCTGGGGTTCCCCATTTTAAAAAGGGAAAGCTTCAATATAAACACCAATCTATTCCTTGAGCAAAATTATTTAGACCTTCATGGTGCCGATGTCCTGCTTTTTAGGACAGAAGATCCCGCGTCTCTTTACCTCAATTCCATAGGGCTTAGTTTGGGAGTGAAATTTTAAAGTTTGGCTGAAAAACTTGCCCCGAATACGCTAATAAAATATTAGTGTATTCGGGGCTTTTTTATTTTTATCTAAGTGTTATTCTATTTCAGAAACCCTCAGGGTATTTACCATTCCCTTGTCTGAAATTGGCATTGCAGCAAGATTTATAATAAAATCTCCGTTGTCTACATAACCTTTTTCTTTGGCGATATTGTTGATATCGTCAATGGTTTCATCGGTACTTTCAAATTTATCATAGAAAAAGGCTTTAACGCCCCAGAGCAAGCTCAACTGAGAGAGGATTCTTCTGTTTGATGTAAATACCAAAATATTTGATTCCGGTCTCCAGGCAGAGATCTGGAATGCGGTATAACCACTATTGGTTAAGGTACAGATAGCTTTTGCCTTGATTTCATTGGCCATGAAAGCCGCATGATAACACACAGATTTTGTAATATATCTTTCGGTGCGAATGTGAGGTGGATTGTGTGGCACATTAATAAGCGGTGAATTTTCAACACATTTAATGATTTGCGACATTTTCCTTATTACCTGAACAGGATAATTTCCAACAGAGGTTTCTCCGCTAAGCATCACCGCATCTGCACCATCCATAACCGAATTGGCTACATCATTTACTTCTGCCCTGGTTGGGGTGAGGCTGGTGATCATGGTTTCCATCATTTGGGTAGCTATAATAACCGGAATTCGTGCCTTTTTGGCCACCAAAACCAGTTGCTTTTGAATAAGTGGAACTTCCTCTGCAGGAATTTCCACTCCTAAATCGCCTCGGGCAACCATCAACCCATCACAATAAGCAACGATTTTTTCTATATTCCTGACACCTTCAGGTTTCTCAATTTTGGCGATAATCGGAATTTTATGTTCGCTGTGTTCTTTGATCAAATTTTGCAAAAGAATCAGGTCTTCTGCATGCCTGACAAATGAAAGCGCCATCCAATCTACTTTTTGTTCGCAGGCAAAAATAGCGTCTTCAATATCTTTTTCGGTAAGTGCCGGCAGCGAGATATTTGTATTGGGAAGGTTCACACCTTTTTTTGACCTTAACGGGCCTCCCTGGATCACTTTTGTAACAACTTCATCTACCCCATTGGTGCTTACAATTTCAAACATCAATTTTCCGTCATCTAATAGGATACGTTCTCCTTTTTGAACATCCCGGGGGAATTGTTCATAATTCATATATACCCTTGAAGCAGTTCCCTCGAATTCTTTTCCGGTGACAAAAGTTATTTGATCGCCCGGATTTACGACTACCTCCTCCTTCATTACTCCAACCCTCAATTTAGGTCCTTGCAGATCGCCAAGAATAGCTGCATTGTATCCAAATTCTTCATTTAATTCACGAATCATTTGAATTCTTTCCTTTACATCATCATAATTGGCATGTGAGAAGTTGATTCTAAAAACGTTTACCCCTTCATCCAGCATTTCTTTTAAAACAGATTTTTTACTTGTTGCTGGCCCTAAAGTGGCTACGATCTTGGTTCTTTTATTTATTGGCATCTAGTCTAAAATTAAATTATTTTTTGATTTCAGTTGATTGGGATCAACTTTAAATGTTGTTATTATATTAGGTATAAGCGCTATCAGGTTAAGCCATTTCTCTACTTCCCCATTTTCCAGATCTCCTTCTATTTTTAAAAAGTAATCCACTTCTTTATATTCTGGGATAAAAAAAGTAGTCATTGGGCAAAATTCCTCTTCAGTAAAGAGAGAACCTGAGGTTACCACTTTCTTATTAGCTCCTTTATATTTGTTTTTTATCAAATAAACAGAAAGGTATTTTGCCGGTTCTTTAAAAACATAAAGTGGGTATAAAGCCTGAACATCGCCGTGGTTAAAGTCAACATCACAGCGGGCCCGTTTCAAATTAAGATGCAGCAGTTTATTTAAAAAAAAGGCAATTTTATAATCTTCTAAAGTACTGTGGATAGCAAGTAAATGATATTCCTCCTCATCATCCAGCGGCAAATTATGAGACAGCATACTCCTAAACTTTAATGATAAAGATAACGCAAGAATGCCAAATTATGAAGGTTTTAGATGAAATTTTAGGATGTTTCTACGAAAACGTTTTAGTACTGGTTCTAATATTATTAGATTTCTATCTTATTTTGAAGTGCGAAAAAGGCTCGTTTTGAGGCTTTTTCTTCTGCTTTCTTTTTGGAAGTTGCACGTGCTTTTGCCACCACTCTTTCATCAATTCTAAGCTTTACGGCAAAGTGCTTCATCTCATCAATTCCTGTATCTTCGTAAACTTCGAAATTGAAATTTTTCTTTGTTTTTTGACACCACTCAATTAGCAGGCTCTTATAGCTAAT
>JBDNHN010000303.1:0-7249 GCA_041688725.1 Gillisia sp. | reverse complement strand
TTTTGTGCATTTTTTCAAAAACCGAAGCCCCCTCCGGTTCCTCCATCATTTTCGCAAAATTGAGATGCGTAACCTCTTCAGAAGAGACCGGATAGGCCTCTACTCCCGTGTATTCAATTAAAACATGTTTTTTCTTTGCCTCCTGCCAAGTGACCAAAGCGTTTAAACCTGTACCAAAGCCAATTTCCAAAATTGAAATTTCAGAAAGTTCTTCCCGTCCAAGCACCTTAAAAAGTCCCATTTGGATAAAAACATGGCGGGCTTCCTGAATTGCTCCAAATTTAGAATGGTATTGTTCATCCCATTCAGGGAGGTGAATGGTTGTTGAACCATCCTCTGTGATAATAATTTTGCGTTCCAAATTATTCCTTTATAAGTACTCCGTTCGCTTCAAGAGAAAGCGTCCTTTTTGGCTGATTAATGGCTGCGATTTCCTCTTCTGTTTTCCCGCTATCTTTGGCATAATGTTGTTGTTCTTCTACAGAAACTTCCGTGACATAAGCTTTCCCATGTACCACCACTCTCTTTTGATCAATATCCTTCGGCACAAAAAACCCATAATCCTTAAATTTCACCATCACATCCTCTTCTCCTGGGAGGTCCAGTTTCATCCAGCATCCTTTTTCTTTACACACCTCGTTAACATCCGTTTTAAAATTAACCTCAACAGTATCACCAATTTTCAAAGCCTGATAACGGGCTTCCATTTCAGCGGAAGAAAGGCTTTTGTCAGCGGTAATTTCATCCCCATAAGATTGATAGGCCATTTCCATAGAAACTTCCTTTGTCTCCTCTTTTTTCAGATTCTCCGTATCTTTATTCTTACAGGAGAATAGGGTGAAAACAGATAATATAAGTGCATATATAATTTTCATAAGTTTCAAATTTAGAATTGAATCCAAAGAACCTGACAAATTTACCAAAAGTTCAAAAGTTTCAATGATGATTCTACTATTATTTCGGTAAATTTGCATCCTAAACCAGACATAATGAAAAATAATACTAACATTAAATTTGATATTATAAAATCCCCGACTACTAAAATTACATCTGTTGACTTTGAAAACCTAACCTTTGGGGCCACTTTTACAGATCATATGATGACGTGCGATTTTGAAAATGGTGCCTGGAAAACACCTGAAATAAAACCTTACGGACCAATTGAATTGGATCCTTCTGCAAAAGTGTTTCATTATGCCCAGGCAGTTTTTGAAGGAATGAAAGCTTTTAAAGATGACAACGATAAAATCTGGCTTTTCCGTCCGGAAGATAATTTTAACCGAATTAATATTTCCGGCAAGAGGATGGCAATTCCTGAATTTCCCGCGGAATATTTTTTCCCTGCTTTGGAAGCCTTGTTAAAACTGGACCAGGCCTGGATTAAAAAAGGATTTGGAAATGCACTGTATTTAAGACCTTTTGCATTTGCTACAGAACCGGGAGTTGGAGCTTCTCCATCAAACAAATATAAATTCATGATTATTTGTGCTCCGGTAAAAGGCTATTATAATGGTGAGGTGAGGGTTAAGTTTTCGGATACATTTAGTCGTGCCGCCGATGGTGGTGTAGGTTTTGCAAAAGCTGCAGGGAATTACGGCGCTCAATTCTATCCTACCGCACTGGCCAACGAAGAAGGATATCAGCAAATTGTATGGACCGATGCCGAATCTCACGAATATCTGGAGGAAGCCGGAACCATGAATATCTTTTTCAGGATAAACGATACCCTGGTAACTGCTCCCACAAGTGACCGGATTTTAGACGGGATCACAAGAAAGAGTTTAATTACCCTGGCAGAAGATTTAGATATTCCGGTAGAAATTAGGAGAATTTCTGTGGCTGAAATAATAAATGCGGCCAAAGACGGAACTTTAAAAGAAATTTTTGGGGCTGGAACTGCCGCTGTTATTACTCCAATTCAGGGTTTTGGTTTCAAGGGAGAAAAACATGAAATACCGGTACTCACCGATTCCTATGCCACATTTTTAAAGGATAAATTGATGAAAATTCAGTACAATCTCGCCGAAGATAAATTTGGCTGGAGATACGAGGTGAAATAGATGGAAAACGGCTTTTATTAAAAGTAAAACCCTGCCAGCATTTTAAACACTGGCAGGGTTTTACTTTTAACTTTTATCATACTTTTCTTTATTCTATTATCTTGTTTCTTGGTTCTTTTTTCTCTTCTCTATATTCTCACATCTGTCATCTCTATTCTACCTTCCAAGAATCTTATCAATATCTGGCCTAAAGTAATTAGGTCCTTTTAAAACCTTGCCGTCTTCACGAAAAACAGGCTTGCCATCTGCTCCCAATTTGCTCATATTGCTCCTTTGGATTTCTTCGAAAACTTCTTCAATTTTAGATTGCATTCCGTGTTCAATTATGGTTCCGCATAAAATGTAAAGCATATCGCCCAGGGCATCGGCAACCTCAGTTAAATCGTTATTATTGGCGGCTTCAAGATACTCTTCATTTTCTTCTTTCATCAAATTAAACCTGAGCAGGTTCTTGGCTTCCCCTAAATTGACAACGGGGGTTTCGTTCATCCCAAGGCCAAAGGCAGAGTGAAATTCTTTTACTGATTTTATTCTACTTTTCATAATAACCTGATTTTATTAATGATTTTGAATTTGATTTTTGCTAAATGTCACGCTGCGTTATTTTCCATTGGCTTGATACTGCTGAATTCTTCTTCTAAGTCATAGTCATCTTGTAAGCCTAATGAAAATTTAGCAGGATTTTGGATTCACCCAAATTTACAACGGAGTTTCGTTGATTCCAAAATTAAAGGCAGTCTGAAATTCCTTTAGTTATATTTTATGCTTTCATAATAACCAAAATATCAATGATAAATATTAATTCTTATCATTATTTCCGGTCTAAATTCTCTTGTCTATTTTCTATCAGATAAGAGTTTTAAAAAGCTAACTTTGCGAAAAAATAATTTAAAATGTTTAGTACGGGCCAATGGATTTTTGCCGCTATATTTTTCATCTGCTTTGCGGCAATCATTATTTACAGCTACCGAAGAGATATTGCACTGCATAGAAAATATTATAAAGGAAGTATTTACGTCCTTGTTGGTTTTTTTCTGTTTATTCTTTTGTTATTCGTTATTAAATCATATTTAAAGAAATAATTCAAGATTCAATAATAAGAACTTCAAATTCAATAAAAAGCCCCACCAGTTTGAAACTGATGGGGCTTTCTTTTGAACTTTCAATCTTGAATCCTGAATTTTACAATTGTGGTTCAGGAACTTTTACTTCTGCTTTTAAGTAATTGAAATTTTTGGAATACTCTAGCATTTGCGATGTGAAATTTTCAGGTTGCACCACTTTTATAGCGATGATCTCTTCATTTTCATCCATTTCCGGCACAAGCACCGGGTTCACAAAACCGCTATAAGGAGGCGATTTAAATTGAGCATTTCGGTCCAGAATTTCCTGATGAATTTTTGGATCTACTTTTACTCCATAATTTTCAACTAAATTTTTAGCTGCCTTAAAATCACCTTCCGATTTAATACGTTGGGCTTCCTTCAACAAATCCCCGAATAATTCACGTAAACGTTCATAATTTTTAATATTATAATAGGTTTTTCCCTCTCTGGAAATTTTTTCTATCACTCCTTCAGCTTTACCTTCTTCAAATACCCAGGCGCCTATCCATTGACGGTTTCGCATATGTGCTTCTTCCACATCATCTCCTACATTCAACCTTCTAAGTTGGGTTAATAATCCATTTCGGATATATCCGTCATAGGCTGCCATTCCTGTTTTTTTCCAGTCATCTGTGAGACCTAATTCCTGGATTTTTGGATCCATAAGGTAATAAAGCGCCACCAAATCGGCCCGGCCTTCTTCCATTGTAGAGGCATAATTTTTCAAAGTTTCCTTAGTTTCCCCAACTCCCGGATTAATTTTTCCTGAAGCGTGACCTACTACCTCATGAAGCGCTGTATGAAGCTGATCGGCTTTATCGCCATATCCTTTTTGCAGGTCGATCTCTTCCTGATCGTTTGCAAATTCTTCAAGAATTTCTGAACCTCCGGCATTTTCATAAGCTGTGGTAATATTTCCAAGGGAAACCGATTTACTTCCATGTGTTACGCGAATCCAGTTTGCATTTGGAAGGTTTACTCCTATTGGAGTACTTGGAGAAGAATCTCCGGCTTCACCTGCAACAATCACCGTATTAAAGGTAACTCCAACTACAGAATCTTTTTTATGTTCCGGCATTAAGGGGGCGTTGTCTTCAAACCATTGAACATTTTCTTCAACGACCTTCATCTTTTCAGACATTTCGAAATCTTTTATCTGCACGATACTTTCATAAGAACCGCGATATCCCAATGGATCATTGTAAACCTCGATAAAGCTGTTGATGTAATCTATATTTCCTTCGGTAGCTTCAACCCAGGCCACATTATAATCGTCCCAGGTTTGCATATCTCCTGTGTTATAATATTTGATCAACAGTCCAAGTGCATTGGCTTGTTTTTCATTTTCGGCAACGCCCTGAGCTTTCTCAAGCCATTTCACGATCTCATCGATAGCGGAACCATATAAACCTCCACTTTTCCATACTTTTTCTACCAATTTTCCATTTTCTTTTACCAATTTGGAATTCAATCCAAAAGATAGCGGTTTTAGAGGATCCGGGGATTTTTTGGTTTTGTAGAAGGCTTCAGCTTCAGCTGCGGTCACATTTGTTCCGTAGAAATTTGTAGCAGACCCTTTTAATAATCCAAGTTCAGGATCTAAATTCACTTTTTTAGAATCCTTGTCATTAAAGATCACTTCATAAGCTTCCCCGGTAAAATCGGTTTTGGTTTCGGCAAGAAGAGTGTCAAAATAGTCTTTAGTGAAATCCGGTTTTATCTTGGCGTTTGAATAATGGTGATGGATTCCATTAGAAAACCATACACGTTTTAAATAGGTTTCAAAGGCTTTCCAGTCTTCGGATTCCCTGTCTCCCTTAAAGTTGTTGAATACATTCTCCAGTGCAGTCCTTATTTCAAGGTTGTTCCTGTAGTTTTGATCCCACAAAATATCGCGGCCGCTAGAACCAGCCTGAACAAGGTAATACACAAGTTTTTGTTCTTTTAAGCTGAGATTTTCCCAACCCGGAATCTGATACCGAAGGATCTTAATATCGGCAAATTTCTCCACATTGTAATTAAAATCAGACTCGGAAGTTGTTTGAACTTCAGCAAGCAGATCGTCTTTATTTTCATCTTTACATGAAAATAAAAGTGTTGATGCTAATAACAGCGTCAAAATGAATTTAAATTTCATAATTTATTTTTTATCTTTCCTACAAATGTACTAATTAACATCTTGTTATTTAACTATATTAGCCTTTTGAACGTTAAAATCCCCATTTTAGATGAAAATAATAAAATATTTATTCTTTCTTATTTTAATTGGACTTATTGCAGGCTCTATTTACATCGCTACTAAAGACGGAAATTACCAAATAGAAGAATCCACCATTATTAATGCTCCCTTACCTGTGGTTTTTAACGAGGTGAATAATTTTAAAAACTGGGAAGAATGGGGTCCCTGGATGCACAATACGGACGATTTAATCCTCGCTTATTCTGATACCACCATTGGCGAAGGCGCCAGCTATTCCTGGAAAAGCGAAAAAATGGACGATGGCAGTATAACCACAACAAAGGCAATCCCGGACTCAACTATTGAACAGGAGCTTACTATTGTCACGAAATACGGGGCAACAAAAAGCGATGTATATTGGAAATTTGAAAAGGTTGAAGAAGGAACTATAGTTACCTGGGGAATTCAGGGCAACCAAAGTTTTATGGAAAAACTGGCATTTGCGCTTACGGACAGTTCTTATACCCAAATGATGCGGCCGATGATTTCTGAAGGTTTGGAAAAATTAAAACTGGTTACCTTGGATAAAATGGAATCCTATTCCATTAACGTGGACGGGGTCACACAATTTGGAGGGGGATTTTATATGTATACTACAACTGCTTCAAAGATCAGTCAGATCCAATTGAAAATGCGGGATATGTTCACCGAGGTTTCCATATATATGGAAAACAACAATATTAGCATTCAAGGCAATCCTTTTGTTATTTATAACGAATGGGATGAGCAGAACAATAATGCGATCTACTCCGCAGGCAGATTTACACCCAGCCTTGTGATCACAACTGCTGAAAGCCCTGTCCTAAACGGAATGATGCCGGTTCAAAAAGTAGTTAAGACAAGCCTAAAAGGCGATTATAAAAATTTAAAAGAAGCCTGGGATGAGGCTTATAATTATCTTGAAAAAAATAATCTCCAAGCCACTCCGGACAGTGATCCTTTTGAAATTTACAAAACCAATCCCGAAATAACTCTAAATCCTGCTAATTGGATAACAGAGATTTACATTCCTGTTTCTGACAAACAGAAACTTAAATTAGATAACCCCGAGCCTAAAATAGAATAAAATGAAAGCTTTGCTGATGGTATTTCTGGGGGGAGGATTAGGAAGTGTTTCCCGGTACCTCATCTCAAAAGTTTTAAATATTGCGGGCTATCCGTTTCCTTTGGGAACATTTGCGGTAAATATCGCGGGTAGTTTGCTGCTGGGATTTGTATTGGGACTCGCACTTAAAACCGGGCAGCTTTCAAACAATACCATCTTATTTTTAGCCACCGGATTTTGTGGCGGCTTTACCACCTTTTCTACCTTTGCTTTTGAAAGCCAGGGATTATTAAAATCAGGAGACTACTTCAATTTCGCACTTTACACCTTTGCCAGTATAATAGTAGGTTTCGCGGCCATTTTTGCGGGATTATATCTTTCGAAATTAGTATGAAGTTTTGAGGATCTTGTGTGTCATTCTAAACGCAGTGAAGAATCCCGCGTGCCCATAGGGCAAATGATAAATAAAAGCCAGTAACATTTTCACAACGCGAACCCGCGCACTCACAGTAGGGATTCTTCCTCGCCCAAAAGCTCGTTCAGAATGACAAAAAAAAAGGGAATGGCTCACCGCTATTTTTAATAATTGCGAATCTACAAGCGTTAGGGATTGCAGCGGTAGCTTTTAAAAATGGCTTTTTCATTTTTAAAACTACAAGCATAAAGCCCGACCCGACCGCAGGAAGGGAAACGCCCAAAAGCTCGTTGAGAATGACAAAACAACGCTTTATTAAATTCTAACTTTCATTAAAGATAGTTACAGGTATAATTTTTACGTATTTTTACACAGAATAAAGAA
>JBDNHN010000302.1:0-4184 GCA_041688725.1 Gillisia sp. | reverse complement strand
GGAAACCATACCCAAAATAATTCTACCAGATCCGGTTCTTCGTCGTCAATAAAGTTTACATCGGGAGCAACAGGGGCAATTCCCAACAACCTGTATTTTAATTCTGCCTGACGTTTGTCAAAATACCAATATCCGCGAATGTGATACATGGAAATATCGGCAGAGGTAATATCCCGTCGATCAATATACTGCTGATCGATTTCTTCTCCGGCATTGTATTGTTCTATCCCAAGATCGGTAGTATCCACTTTAGAAATGGCTGCACTTATATCCTTAAGCGTACGTTTTTCATTAAAATAAGAATCGGCATAAATATTTTTGATCTTCCCGCTTTTAATACCTTTCATTAAAACATCATATAGCGATCTCCTGTTAGATCCAATATTATTGGTATCTACGGGATAGTATAATGGGAAATTCACACGTTCATCCAGATCTACGATCTCCCAGATATTTTTTGACCACAATATATCGCGTTCGTCCACATAACCATAAGGCAGTGGTTTATCCTTTTTACGCACTTCTAATACTGCATCAGATAGTTTTCCGATATCATCAGGTGATTTGGCATTCAAAATATTTGTTTGTCCGTAAGACGATACGGCAAATAAAAATCCGAATACACCAATCAAAAATTGATTCCACTTCATTTTGTACTGAATTTATTAGTTAGTTAACTCCACAAATACTGGAGATACTTTTTTAAGTTTATATCCTGAATTTGTTACCAATTGAGCATCTATATCAAATATCTGCACGGTTTCTCCTCTTCCTGCACGTCTTAAAGCCGCTTTTGCCGATGCATCAAGCGTATTTCCCCTCACCTGTATGGTTGGTTGTCCGGAAACCTTGAAATTAAAGCCCGTAACACGCAAGGCAAGGTCGAAATCAAAATCGGGCAGGGTCGCTCCAATATCCGAAATTTCAAGGCTATTGCGTTGCATTTTAGCCGAGCCATCTTCCCCACGAATGGTTCCAACGGGTCTTGGAATATCTTTTATTCTAAACATTTTACTGTCTGATACAGTTTCTCCACCAGGCAATTTCCCGGTTACATTAATAGTAACCTCACGTGCTTGTATAGTTGTTACGTCCATAACGTAATTTCCTACACCACTTGAAGGAGAAAGACCCGGAGCGCTTGCAGAAACACTTCCTACACCCGGAATAGAGATGGTCATTGGGTTTTTTACTCCACGATAAACCACGTTCATTTTATCTGCTGAGATCACTGCCGAATTTGGCTTTGGAATTACAGCAAATGAACTGGCAACCGGTATACTTACTATTGAATCCCCTTCTTTGAACTGAATTTCACCAATAATTTTTTGTTCTCCCACATTTCCTGCAGGAAAATTCAATTCTACCTGGCCGGCCTGGTTACTTTCAACCTTCTTACCATTAATGATCACGTTGTCAAATTTCAGGGTTTTGTCTACCCGTCCTAAAACAACCTTACCTTTAAAATTCTCTCCACTAAAAAATGCTGTTTTTTCCGGAACTACAATTGCTTCATAATTTGTTAGCGACACGTCACTTTGTAACTGACCTGAAAACATAGCCGATAAAATCTCATTTTGAAGAGATTTTACATCAGATTGGATTTGAGTCATTTTTGTAATGGAGGCTATTAGGGGAAATCCCTCATAGTTATACTTCAGCCATTCAATATTTGCTCCTTCTCTTTTGACGGCTTCGGTAGAAAAATCAGTTTTCAACTTTTGAGCTATTGCCGGATAATCATCGCCAATAATTGATATCACACCTTCACGGTATGAAGTAAATTGATTAATAAACTCCTCTCCTTGCGGACTAACTCTGCCACTTTGAAAGAACATTTCGTCAAGACTACGAGAGTTGTCCATAATCTCATAATTTTGTTTATCATTCTGCTTGATCAACAGTTCGCTTTTTAAATTTTCAAGATAGTTATTCAAATTACTAGAAAGAGAATCTACCTTCTCAGCTTTGGCTTTTAAGGGTGCATATTTTTTAGGCTGTTCTGTTACTTTTTCATCCAACCCGACCATAAAAGCCTGATTACGGTTAGTGGTTTGGACATTAGATTCGGTTAATTTTTCATTCATCAGGCCAAAAGCGGTAAGCACCTCTTTTGACATATTTAAAGCCAACATTGCAATGAAAACCAGATACATCAGGTTTATCATCTTCTGTCTTGGGGATTGTTTTCCAGACGCCATGTTTAATTAGTTTAGTTACTTAATAAATTCAATAGTCATTACAACTAATTAATTATACTCTTCCGTTCATAGCAGTCAACATTCCACCGTAAACTCCGTTAAGCGAGGAAAGGCTAGTTGCCATGGAACTCATTTGTTCTTTAAGTTTTCCGGCGTTCTCTGCTATTTCGTAATTTATTTCAACTTGTTTTGAGGAAGATTCTACCTGAACTTTATACAAATTGTTCAAAGTTTCCATTTGAACAGCGGCGAAAGAAAGTTCTTCACTGTATTTTCTTTGGGAGGCCATGGCATCTACCGTAGGAGAAATGGATTTTGCGGCACCTTCAAAATTTCTGAGACTTTCACCCAGACTATTCATCAGGCTGGCATCAATTCTGGCATCCTTTAACATTTCATCCAGCTTTTTAGATAAGGAGGCTTCAGAATCTTTATTTTCTTCCAATAATGCTTTTTCTTTTTCGGACCCCGGGCCACCGGACAATTCAGGATACACAAGAGACCAGTCTAAATCATCGTCTATCGGTTCAAAAGCAGAGTATGCAAATACCAGAGCTTCGGTTATTAAACCTGCAATTAGCATTGCGTTTCCAAAGGGCCAGTGCATGATTTTAAAAAGGGCACCTAATATTACCACAGATGCACCTAAACCGTACACCATAGCAGTTATTTTCTTCGTAGTTCTTGCGTTTGCCATAATTAAATATTATTTCTTGTTGGTTAGTTAAATAGGTTATTTAGTGTTTTGATAATTTATTTAGGAGGTTGATTTAATGTAACATCTGTTCCAAGATAATCTTGCACAGTTCTAAAGCCTATATAACTTCGGGCAGTATCTGAATATTCATAATCTCTGGTGCTAACCTGAAGGAAATATGCAACATCTTTCCAGGAACCACCACGAACAACTTTGCGCATATCGTCCTCATTATTAACGGTTGGGTTCATAGAGGACATATATTGATATGCTGCAGCATCGTAAGAGGAATTCACCCATTCTGAAACATTCCCGGCCATATTGTATAAATTGTAATCATTAGGCTCATAAGATTTCGCTTCAACAGTATACAAAGCCTGATCGGCGGCATAATCCCCTCTTAAAGGTTTGAAATTGGCCATAAAACAACCCCGGTCATTCTTGGCATAAGGCCCTCCCCAGGGATAGGTTGCAGATTGCAATCCTCCACGGGCAGCATATTCCCATTCCGCCTCGGTTGGCAATCTGTAAGCCGGAACATCATGGGTTCCTTTTTCTTTTCTGAATGCATTTTGATAAAGCGTTCTCCATTGGGTAAATGCTTTGGCCTGCTTCCAGGAAACACCTACAACCGGATAATCATCAAAAGCGGAATGCCAATAATAATCATTGTGCATAGGCTCGTTATAGGAGTAGTTAAAATCTTTTATCCATACAGCAGTATCAGGATATACTGCAACTTCTTCAGTAATAATAAAATCGCTTCTCTTTTGGGTTTTGGAGCGCGCAGCCTTTTGAATATCCATCCATCGATACTTAAAATTAAGTTTTTTAACATCAATGGTGCGTTGCCCGTTATAGGATTCTTCTAATGGAATATACATTGAATCCATTACCCTGGCATAAGCTTCATCGGGATATTCCCGTGTATCCCAGATAATATCGATGTCTTTATTTAATTTTCTTCCTTCATAATCCTCAGAAAATGAAGTGTAATTATCATACATATATTTTTCATACACCGTCATATTCTCAGGATTGGAATCTAAAAAGGCATATTCCCCAATCCCTTCTCCACCGGCTTCTGCACCTTCAAAATCGGCTTCAATAGCAAGTCTCATTCTAACGATAGAATCCCTCACCCAGTTTGTAAACTGGCGATATTCTGAATTTGTGATTTCAGTTTCGTCCATATAAAAGGTTCGGACTGTTACTGTTTTGGGAGGAGCATTTTTCATGTCGGCGATATCATCATCAGATTTCCCCATAATAAAAGCGCCACCCGG
>JBDNHN010000301.1:0-5402 GCA_041688725.1 Gillisia sp. | reverse complement strand
ATTCAGGCCATTGCCTGTTATGAAGATCAATCCGGAAGTCAAAGATATTTTCAGCTTTAAATTTGAAGATTTCAGTCTGGAAAATTATAATCCGCATCCACATATTAAAGGCAAAGTTGCCGTTTAAACTTACTTATGAAAAAAATTATTTTAGTTTCAGTCATTTTCTTATTTACCAGCTTATCCTTTGCCCAGGAAGGGGTGAAAGTTGAAGGCAACTCTATATCAACGAGGGAAATCGCTCCTGTTTGGCCAGGTTGTGAAGGCAGTGAATTGTCTTCAAAAGACTGTTTCAATAAAAAATTAAATCTGCATATCAAGGAGAACTTCAAATATCCGCGGGATACCAAAGGAGGTTTTATAAGAGGAAAATCCACGATTAGCTTTTGCATAGACGAAACAGGGGTGGTCGACGAAGTCTCGGCTGTTGGGCCGGAAAAAGCCGTAAATCAGGAAGCCGTTAGAATAGTCAAGTTATTTCCAAAAATGAAACCAGGCTATGGTGGCGGAAAACCTAAGAAAATCGATTATAAAATGGCTTTTAATTTTTAAATACCTCCCTGCCTCTTTTCTTACTTTAACGCGGCATTAACTTATATGTATCTCTGCAGATATTAAAAATTTGTAACTTTGGTTTGTATCCATACATACTGTTCAGTTTATGATCTCTCAAGACGATTTATTAACTTTATTCCTCAAAACCCGGGCGGACACTGAAATTATATGTTCCTTCCTGGAAACGGAAGATTATGTTGTACAACCCATTGTCGATGTTTCTCCTCCCAAATGGCATTTGGGCCATACCACCTGGTTTTTTGAAGAATTTGTGCTGAAGAAATATCAAAAAAATTACGTTCTTTTTGATGAACACTCAGCCTACGTTTTTAATAGTTATTACGAAAGCGTGGGCGATAAAGTTGTGCGCACAGACCGCGGAAATTTATCCCGTCCTACTGTTGCCTGGGTTTACAAATATAGAAACTATGTAGCTAAAGCACTTTCTGATTTTTTTGAAGGATCAAAATCTATATCTGACGAAATTTTAGCCATTATTGAAATTGGCTGTCACCACGAGAAACAACATCAGGAGCTGCTTTATACCGACATAAAATATATTTTAGGAAACAATCCGTTATTACCTGAATACAACGATGAGTTTGAGGAAAATCCCATTCGAAATTTTAAACAGGAATGGCTAAAGATTTCTGAAGGTATTTATGAAATTGGTCATAAGGGCAGTTCGTTCTGCTACGACAACGAACTGGGGCTTCACAAAACTTATGTGAACAATTTTGAGATTTCCAATAAACTTGTCACCAATGCCGAATACCTTGAATTTATGGATGCCGGGGGTTACAAGGATGTGCTATTATGGCACGCAGAAGCTTGGGATTGGATAAATAACAATAAGATCCTGGCTCCTTTTTACTGGCATAAGATAAATGGAGAATGGCATCAATATACGTTACAAGGGCTTAAAAAAATAAGTTACAACGCTCTGCTTACTCATGTTTCCTATTATGAAGCTTTTGCCTTTGCGCATTGGAAAGGCATGCGCCTGCCAACAGAATTTGAATGGGAAATTGCCCAAAAGCATTTTGATTGGGGAAGCCGCTGGGAATGGACCGAAAGCGCATATTCTCCCTACCCTGATTACCAAAAGGCTGAAGGCGCCTTAGGTGAATACAACGGTAAATTTATGGTAAATCAAAAGGTGCTTCGAGGTGGTTCTGTTGCAACTTCAAAAAACCACACCCGCGCTACTTACCGTAACTTTTTCCAACCACATTTAAGATGGCAATTCACCGGTGTAAGATTAGCTAAATAATCCGACTTTTTAACAATGAAAAATACAATAAAGACAACTTTCACCTCTGCTTTTGAAGCAGACGTTTATAAGGGGTTGACCAATCATCCTAAGTATTTATTTTCAAAATATATTTACGATAAAAGAGGCGATAAATTGTTTCAGGATATCATGGACCTGCCGGAATATTACCTTACAAACTGCGAATACAATATTCTAAAAAACCATGCAGCAGAAATTACCGGGTCCTTCAATGCGCCTGATGGTTTCGATCTAATAGAATTGGGGCCGGGAGACGGTACAAAAACTAAGGTTCTACTGCGTCATCTGGTTGAAAATAAAATAGATTTCGAATATTTACCCATCGATATCAGCCAAAATGCTTTGGAAGAACTGGAAACTTCGCTTAAAAATGAAATTCCTGAATTAAAGGTAAAAATCCAGCAAGGAACTTATTTTCAAATCCTTGAGAAATTAACCGATTTCAATACACGAAAAAAGGTGATCATGATGTTGGGATCCAATATCGGAAATCTGTTGCATCAGGAAGCCATCGATTTTCTGAAGCATGTCAACGCAGCAATGAGCCCGGAAGATATGCTCTTTATAGGGTTTGATCAAAAAAAACACCCGCAAACCATCCAGGATGCATACAACGACAAAACCGGCATAACCGAAGCGTTTAACAAGAATCTCCTTGTTCGTATAAATTCTGAATTGAAAGCAAATTTTGACACGGATGCTTTTATGCACTGGGAAACCTATGATCCCGAAACCGGGACTGCCAAGAGCTTTTTGGTTAGCCAAAAAGAACAAGAGGTGAAAATAGGGGAATTGGGTCTTAAGATACATTTTGATGCCTGGGAAACCATACATACCGAGATCTCCCAAAAATACGATGATCATGTGGTGGGTTGGCTGGCTGATCAATCGGGATTAGAGGTTTCCGGTTCTTTTACCGATGAGAAAGGCTATTATAAAAATTATAATTTAGTCAAGCTTTAAATACTTCCCAAGGGTTTTGATCAAAAAATTTAATTCTTCTTCAGTATTAAAATAATGAAAACTCAGCCTGATACCCGTTCCTCTTTGGGAACAAATGATATTTTCATTTCTCAGGAAATCATATAATAGAGTATCGCCTTTTATGTTGAATATGGAAGAATGTTGTCTTCGTTTTTGAACCATTTCTTCCAACAGATCTAATTCCGAAAATTGCTGTTTCGCCAGCTTGCTTAAATTTGAAACCCGTTCTTCTACCAACTCCATCCCTATCTCCTTCAAAAATTTCAGAGCGGTGTTTAAACTTCCAAAATTGAGCGTATCCTGATGTCCCGGTTCAAACTTCCCAATAAAATTACCCTCGTGAACCTTATATTTTCCCTGCAGGGAATTAAATCCACTGCTTTTGGGGAAAATTATTTCCGGCACCTTTTCATGGAAAAGCATAAAAGCATTTCCGTAACCTCCATTCAGCCACTTATAACTACTTGCTATTAAAACATCCAATTTAGATGCGTCAAAATCAAATTTTTCGGTGCCGCAATATTGGGTACCATCGGCAATAAAGAGAGTGTCCGGGAATTTTTCTTTTAAATTCCGAAGAGAATCAATGCTGAGCTTGATCCCGCTCATATATTGTACAATGCTAAAAGCAAAAACATCCGGTTTGTGATTCTCTATAGCTTCTTCTATATTCAGTTCCATATTTTCATCGATCGCGGCAGTGCACACCTCAAACTCCCGGGAAGTTACCGCCCAGTTTATGGAGGGATAATCCCCTTCAAGCAAAAGCACTTTTTTGGATTTATCAATTCCTTCCATCAGGGTATTAAAACCAAAAGAAAAATTTGGGACCAGCGCCACACGATTAGGAGCACAATTAAAAAAAGAACCGACAGTTTCCCTGACTTCGCTTAATAATTCGCCTTGCTTTTCTTTCCAAATACTTCCAGAGATCAGGAAATCCAGGTCATGGTCTTGCCTGAATTCCAGGACTTTTTCAGACAATAGCCCGGATGTGGCAGTATTCAAATAAACATATTGTTTTAAAACTGGGAAAGGTTTTCTTAAATTATTCATAAGCATTTTAACAATATAATAAAAAATTAGTAAATTTGAATGACTACTAAAGTACTTCAAATTATGTTTTCCAAAAAGAAAAACACCTCCAAACTCGAAACTGATCAGCGGGAATTATACGAATATGCAAGGCGAAGAACCGTTCAAAAAAGAAGGTTGTTCCAACATTTCGTGATTTTCCTGGTGGGTGCGGTAATTCTCATAATTTTGAATGTTGTGATAGGATACAGGCAAGATTTTACCCCTCTGGGCTACGACTGGTTTGTATTGGCAATTTTAATCTGGACCTTCTTTATTCTTGTCCACTTTATCAATGTATTTGTAACCGACAGTTTTATGGGAAAGAAGTGGGAACAACGCCAACTTGAAAAACTGGTCAGAAAACAAAAAGACAGGATTTCCGAATTGCAAAAAAAAGTAGATTTAAACTATCCGCTGCCTTCAAATATTGATGAAAAATCCACTTCTGATATTATTGCGAAAAGAGATTTTGGAATCACAGATATGCCCAAAAACGACTAAACAGGATGCTGACAATAATTGCTGCTGCCGCAGAAAATAATGCATTGGGAAAAGACAACCAATTAGTTTGGCACTTGCCAGACGATTTCAAACGTTTCAAAAAACTTACCTCAGGACATCCTATCATCATGGGTCGTAAAACTTTTGACTCCTTCCCAAAACTTTTGCCCAATAGAACCCATGTGGTGATCACCCGCCAGGATAATTTCAGGAAAGAAGGTGTTCTTGTTGTCAACTCCCTGGAACGGGCAATACAATCGTGTGCAGACGATCCTCAGCCTTTTGTAATAGGTGGAGGAGAAATATATAAGATGGCAATGAAACTGGCTGACAAAATTGAACTCACAAGAGTACACGGCACTTTTGAAGCAGATACTTTTTTCCCCGAAATTGATGAAAAACAATGGAAACTGGTTTCAGAAAAATTTCATGAGAAAGATGAAAAGCATAATTACGCTTTCACTTACCTTACTTATGAGCGTAAATAAGATTTTAGTTCATAAAATTTGAATGCCTAAAAGGATTAGAAATAAGGAGTCCCAAATTTTTACCGGTGATAGAAACAACTATTCTGTTTTGGTTTTAATTCTTAAAGCTCTAATCCCTAATTACTGATTAATTAGAGGTCCCCCGTTAATTTCACAAATCTTAACATTCCCCAATTATTTTTTAAGAATTCCTTAGCTGAAAACAGGTTTTAGACTTGCTAACTTGTACTAAATCAAAAACTGAAAGCAATGAAAACTGAAAATTTAACAAGTAAAGAAGCGATTGAAAAAATGACAGAATTGGTGCGGGATATTAAAATTGCCTTTTTACTGACAGATCTAAAAAAACAACCAATAAATGCAGTTCCTATGATCACCAAAAAAGTGGATGAGGATGGGAATATTTGGTTTTTAAGCCTTTTGGATAGTGAGCATAACAGCAATATCGCAAAAGACCCACAAGTTCAGTTGCTTTACAGCCATCACTCAAATATGGAATATCT
>JBDNHN010000300.1:0-9000 GCA_041688725.1 Gillisia sp. | reverse complement strand
TTTTCTTTTGCTTTCCCAAATCGAAAGAAGTGGATGTTTTTTGGAGATTAATATCGCCTTTTACCTTAAATTGTGAATAATCTATTTTTTTCATTTTTAAATATATTCGATGCTAAATATACGATCTTTAAAAGACATTTTTTATATTCGCCTTTAAATTGAACATCTTGGACAAAGAAGAAATTATTGAGAAGGTTGCAATTTTATTGAAGGAAATCCCTACTTCTTTAGAGGTTGTAAAGGACGACTCCAACAGGGACAAACGTTTCCACTACCTGGCTAGCCATATGGTGGAAAAGGCAATTAAAAAAGATGCCCTTATAATTTCTAAAAACGGAAAAGGGATCGCTATTTTGTTTAAAACCAGCAAAAAGGATGACAATTTCTGGAAGAATATTCCTGAACAATTAGGTCTTTTGATACATGTTACCGGTTTTAAAAATGCCATAAATATATTAAAAACACAAAAATATATCAAAGCACAACGCCCCCAGGAAGGAGAATATTTATATTGTTGGTTTTGGGGTATTTTAGCCGATGCCAGGGGAGCCGATACTCAGGTTGGAAAAGAAATGAAAGATGAATTTTACCGGCAGGCCCAGGAATATAAACTCCCCTTATATGCAGAAACCAGAATGCGACAAAATGCAATTGTATACCAGCGCTTTGGTTTTGAATTATTTAATAAATGGGCACATCCCAGCGGAGATACCATGTATTTTCTGAGATATAACCCACCTGTACTTCGGGAATAAAATTATTTTTTAAAAGTCTTTTTCCTGAAAGATCAATGGGTAATAGTTGAATTTCCTCTTCCTAAAATTTACTTGCAAAAAGCTGCACATCTTCTTCTGTTATCTCTTCACCGCCTAATATAATAAGCCTTTCCACCACATTCCGAAGTTCTCTTATATTACCGGTCCAGTCATATTTTTTCAAAAGATTGATGGCGCCATCGGTAAATTCTTTTTTATTGTTGCCTTGTTCCTCCGCAATTTTATCGCTAAAAAACTCGACAAGCAATGGAATATCTTCCCCGCGCTCGTTTAATGGCGGAACTTCAATTAAAATAACCGCCAGGCGATGGTAAAGATCTTCCCTGAATTTCTTTTCCTCTATTTCCTTTTTAAGGTCTTTGTTAGTCGCTGCAATTACGCGCACATCCACTTTAATATCCTTGTCGCTTCCCACCCGGGAAATTTTATTTTCCTGAAGTGCCCGCAAAACTTTTGCTTGGGCAGAAAGGCTCATATCGCCAATTTCATCCAGGAATATAGTGCCTCCATTAGCAGTTTCAAATTTCCCGGCACGGTCTTTAACTGCAGATGTAAAAGCCCCTTTTACATGTCCAAACAACTCGCTTTCAATTAATTCTGAAGGGATCGCGGCACAGTTTACCTCGATCATTGGCCCGTTGGAACGATTGCTTTTTTGGTGCAACCAATGAGCTACCAATTCCTTTCCCGTTCCGTTGGGTCCTGCAATAAGCACCCGGGCATCTGTGGGTGCCACTTTTTCAATTATGTCCTTTATTTTTGAAATCGCCGGAGAGTTGCCAATCATTTGGTAGTTTTTACCTACCTTTTTCTTCAGTTGGGTATTCTCCACCACCAGTTTTTTCCTATCCAGGGCGTTTCTAACTGTATTTAGTAAACGGTTCAAATCCGGTGGTTTTGAAATATAATCGAAAGCACCTAATTTCATGGTGTTTACGGCAGTATCCAGATCGCCATGCCCGGAAAGCATAACTACCGGAACCTCAGGTTTTATTTTCCTGATGGCTTCCAAAACTTCTATTCCATCCATCTTGGGCATTTTAATATCGCAAAGAACAAGGTCAAACTCGTCATCCTTTATTTTTTCCATTCCCACAAGGCCGTCTTCAGCTTCTTCAACCAAATAGGTTTTGTTTTCTTCGGAAAGGATTTTTACAAGTACCCTGCGGATAGCCGCTTCATCTTCAATAATTAAAATTTTTGCCATTATAAGATATTAAATTTGAGACCTGCGCGGCCGTAAAATGAATTTTTATCATTAATTGTAAAAACTTTGTCCAGATTAGCATCTCTAAACCTTATATCGTTTATGATGGTATGTCCCCCATAAATATAAAATGAAATGTGCTCTGTGAAATTGTATTCATATCCCAACCCGGAAAGCAATATTGTCATGGAAACACTTTCAGCTAAAGCGTTTGAACTCAAATTATTTGGGCTTATATCAAAATTGTTTTGAACATTTGCAAAAAATCCGTCCAGGGTAATAAACCCCTGCATGGAATTTTTATCATTAAAATAATATTTCAGGTTTGTTTTTGGAATACCCAGACTATAAGACCATTTAGGATCAAATCGTTTGTAATAATTAATAACAGGGAGGGGAAAAGGAATTCCGGTGGTGGTGGAATATTCCAATCCCAAAATTAAGCGCGTAGGCTCCATATACCGTTCATCTTCTTTAATTTTAATGAAATAGACCGCTCCGGTATAAACCAAATCGTCTGAGATAATCACACTTCGTTCATAATTGGATACCATTTTTACGCCTCCTTCAATGCCAAAACGCCAGTCTTCATTTAATTTAAAGGTGTACCCCAAATTAAAGCTATAAGACTGGAAATTCTCCAGATCAGAAATATCGAATAACGCAGGATCATCATAATCCAAATTGATGTTCTGATATTCCACCCCTGGAATTAGATAGGCCCCATTATCGTTTAGCTTTATCGGAAAATTCACAAAACTCTTGAACCGCCTGAAGGAGTTATCGGAACTGGACTGGGGAAAATAGGTGTATTCAATTCTTGCAAGATCTGTGGTTTGGCTTTGCGCTATGGATCCTAATCCTACAAGGCACAAAAATAAAGATATTTTAAAAAATTTATTCATCGGGATTTGATTTATCAAATGAGGGGTTGTTAGGATAAAACATGTGCACATCCCTTTGCGGGAATGGAATACTGATATTATTTAATCTGAATTTTTCATCTATTTTAAATCGAAGTTGACTTTTTATTTTTGGATCCACAAAACTATCGGTTACAAAAAAATGCAATGCAAAGATTAAGGCCGAATCTCCAAAATCTTCAAAAAGCACAAAAGGTTTTGGTTTTTCAACAATTCCAACTTGATCCATGGCACATTCCAATAAGAGTGTTTTAACTTTTAAGGTATCACTTCCGTAAGCCACTCCTACTTTAACGGCTTCCCGGGTAGTGATGTGGTTTTGGGTGTAATTGATAATTATATCACTAATAAATTTATGGTTGGGTATAATCATTATTTTATCATCCCTGGTCAAAACCCGGGTGGTTCTCAATTTAATTTCAATGACCCTTCCAACTCTACCTTCTATTTCAATGATATCGCCTACCAAAAGCATTTTGTCAATTACAATAAACAATCCACCAATCATGTCCTTAAAAAGATCCTGCAAAGCTAATCCTAAACCGACAAAAAACGCCGCAGAGGCTGTTAAAAGTATGGTAATATCAATACCCGCCGAACTAAGAGTAAGGATAACCACAATTAGATAAACCAAGTATTTTATAAATTTAAATACACTTATAAATTTTAGCCTGTCATTCTCCTGAAGTTTCCTGGTCAAAAATACGCGAATCCCGCGCAGAAAAATACTAGTGATTACAAAAGTGAATATCACAAGTAAAATGAGGCCCACGGTAATTTTTATTTGGTTGCCGCCGCTTTCAAAACTAAGGATGTTTATCTTGAAAAATTCAAGAATATTGCTCCAAATATTTTCTTCTATCACTTCTTTTACCCGGTCTACCCCACTTTGCATCGGTTAATATTTAAGCCATTTGTACAACTCCTTATAAGTAGGTTTTTTGCCATACATCAAAATGCCCACTCGATAAATTTTGGCCGCAAGCCATAATACACCAAAATTTGTAATCATAAGAATTAGGAAAGAAATTAACAATTCCCACCATGGAACTCCAAATGGAATTCGCATAAGCATCACAATGGGAGATGTTAAGGGAATCATTGAAAAAATTGTGGCAACTGTACCATGTGGATTTTCAATTACCGTAAAGAAACCCACATAAATACCAAGCATTAAAGGCAAAATTATGGGGAACATAAATTGCTGCGTATCTGTTTCAGAATCTACCGCGGCACCTATAGCCGCATAAATAGCGCTATAGAGGAAATAACCTCCAATAAAATAACCCAGAAACGCGATAATTAATGAACCTATAGGCAAATTGGAAATATCCATAATAAGTTGTTGCATTTCATTGGAAGACATTTGCTCCAGACCTTTCTGTGCATGAGATGGCGGGGCAGAAATTAAATCCATTCCCGTAATTGATGCGGCCAAAAACAGCAGTATTCCCCCAAGTACAACCCAAATGGCAAATTGGGTAATGCCTGCTAAAGAAGTTCCCAGAATTTTTCCCAACATAAGATGAATAGGTTTCACTGAAGACACGATAATCTCGATAATTCGGTTGGTTTTTTCTTCTATAACGCTGCGCATCACCATATTCCCGTAAATAATAATGAACATCATTAGCAGGTAACCTGCGGCACCTCCAAAAAACATCTTGACATAATTGGACATTTTTGAAGTGCGGACGCCCTCAAAATTTTGAATCTGAATATTTACCGGAGTTTCAGCCGATTTTATTTTGGAAATATCCACACCTCTGGAAATAAGTTCCCGGGTGTTTAGTCTTACGGTTAAAATCTGCTCCATATGTTGCAGAATGTCCAGTGAAGGCGATTCTTTTGCAAAAAACCTAACCGATCTTGCCAGTTCAAAATTGTCGTCCATTTCAGGAATGTGCAACAGCCCGTAATATTCCTTTTCCAGCACTAATTTTTTGGCATCTTCCAGGGGAATTGAAGAAAGATCTATAAATTTAATCCCATCGGTATTCTTGAATTCGTTCTGGAATATCCCGCTTAAGTCATTTATGGCAATGCTATGTTTTTCACTGTTGTTAAGCGTGGCAAGGTATGCCACCAACATCATCATTCCCACTAAAATAAGAGGGCTTAAAAATGTCATTACAATAAAGGTTTTGTTCCTTACCCTTGCTTTATATTCCCTTTGGATGATGAGCTTTAGATTATGCATTGTGAGTCACGGTTTTAATAAAAATATCATTAACAGAAGGAATCACTTCCACAAAATGGTTTACCCGGGCTTTTGACAATAGGTACAAAAGCAAGTCGTTAGGAGACTCCTCAGGTTTAATTTGAATACTCAATTTAAGATCTTTGGTAATGCTTTTAAAATTAGCTTTCCCCACGCTGAAATTGGCTGTTAATTCTTTTAAAAGAGCTGTTTCGTCTTCAGCAGTCAATCCAACTTCAAAGGTATTGGATTTATATTCCCTTTTAATATCGGCTACTTTTCCATCCAGCAATTTATTACCTTCATGGATTAACGCCATATATTCGCAAAGCTCTTCTACACTTTCCATTCTATGTGTAGAGAACAGGATCGTGGCTCCTTCATCGCGGAGTTGGAGGATTTCATTTTTAATGATCTCGGCATTCACCGGGTCAAAACCGCTAAAAGGCTCGTCAAAGATCAGTAATTTGGGTTGGTGAAGCACGGTGATCACAAATTGTACTTTTTGGGCCATCCCTTTGGAAAGTTCCTGAATTTTTTTGTCCCACCAATGGGTGATTCCCAGTTTTTTAAACCAGTATTCCAGTCTCTCTTTTGCTTCGGCCTTTGAAAGTCCTTTCAATCTTGCCAGGTACAGCGCCTGCTCGCCCACTTTCATAGATTTGTACAATCCCCGTTCTTCCGGTAAATATCCTATTTTACCTACATCATTTGGATGCAGCAGTTTTCCGTCTAAATAAATCTTTCCGCTGTCTGGCATGGTTATTTGATTGACAATACGGATCAGGGTAGTTTTTCCTGCTCCGTTAGGCCCCAATAACCCGAAAATACTTTTTTTGGGAATGCTAATTGAAACATCATTGAGGGCTGTAAAATTGTCGAAATTCTTGCAAATTTTTTCTGCCACCAGGTAATTGGTCATAAATTTTATTTAGAATGTAAATATATTGAAATAGCCCAAAAGCCGTATTATATAAATACTATTTTATCAGAAACTCTTAAATATTGCTTTTTAAAAACAAAAACCCACCCTTAAACTAAATTAAGGATGGGAAAAAAATTGCTATGAAAAAGAAAAATTATCACCAAATATTATCTAGTGATTCTCAAATATATAAAATATTACTTAAAGCCTTGCCCTTAAGAAAACATATCTTTTACTTTCTCAAAAAATGATTTATCTCCTTTTTCAGGGTTGGGTTGAAAATTTTCATGGGTTGACATTTTTTCAAAAAAGTCCATTTGTTCACGGTTTAGGACCTTTGGAGTCCAAACATTTACATGAACCAACAAGTCCCCTTTCCCATAACCATTCAAATTGGAAATTCCTTTACCGCGCAGGCGTAAAATTTTACCGGACTGTGTTCCTTCATCAACTTTGATTCGCACTTTTCCCGTTACAGTATCAATCTCCCTTGAAGTCCCAAGAGCTGCTTCAGAAAAGCTGACATAAAGATCGTAATGGAAATTATCTCCTTCACGTTGCAGGGTGTCATGTGGCTTTTCTTCAATAGCGACAAGTAAATCGCCTGGCACGCTGTTGCCGGGAGCATCATTCCCTTTCCCGGTAACCTTTAACTGCATTCCATCTTCAACCCCTGCCGGGATTTTTATGGAAACATTTTCTTCTCTGGTTATCAGTCCCTGAGCATCCGCATCAGCAGGTTTTTTATCTATTATTTGTCCGGCACCTCCACAGGCTGTGCAGGGAGCAGCTGTTTGCATCCTGCCTAGAATGGTATTGGTAATACGTGTTACCTGCCCCATTCCATTACAGGTAGAACAGGTTTTATATGTCGTTCCCGGTGCTTGGACTTTTCGTTTGACTTTTATTTTTTTCTCCGTACCGTTGGCAATTTCTTCCAGGGTAAGGCTCACTTTTATTCTTAGATTACTCCCTTTTACACGACGCTGACCGCCACCGCCGCCGCTAAAGCCACCGCCACCAAAGCCACCTCCAAAAATATCGCCGAATTGACTAAAAATATCATCCATGTTCATATCGTGGCCGCCAAAACCACCTCCACCACCACCTTCAAAGGCCTGGTGACCATAACGGTCATATTTGGCCCGCTTGTCTTCATGGCTCAAAACCTCGTAAGCTTCCGCCGATTTTTTGAACAGATCTTCAGACTTGTGATTTCCCGGGTTTTTATCCGGGTGATGCTCTATCGCCTTTTTTCGATAAGCCTTTTTGATCTCGGCTGCAGTTGCATTCTTGCTTATTCCTAGTATTTCGTAATAATCCTGTTTCATCTTGTAATTTTGTAAATTTCTGAAGTGACTATTTCCCTGTCACTACTTTTGGAAAGCGAATAATCCTATCGCCTAGCTTATAACCGCGTTCTACTACATCTACTATCTTTCCCTTTAATTTTTCTGATGAGGCAGGAATTTGTGTAATGGCTTCGTGAACATCGGCATCAAAAGAATCGCCATGTTTAACATTCATTGCTTCCAATCCCTTATTCTTTAAAGTTTCCTGGAATTTATTGTGAATGAGTTCAACTCCCTTAATAAGGTTTTTGTCTTTGGCCTTTTTAATCTCTGTTATGGCTCGGTCAAAATCATCTAAAATAGGCAACATGGCTGTCATGACATCCTGATTTGCGGTTTTAAACAATTCAATCCGTTCCTTGGAAGTACGCCTTTTATAATTTTCAAATTCAGCAAAAAGCCTTAGAAATTTATCTTTCTCTTTTTCGAGATCCGATTTCAATTGTTCAACTTCAGAGAGTTCCTCAACCTCCTGCTCCTCCACTTCATCGATGGCATCATCTGATATTTCTTCTTCCTGATTTTCAATAGTTTCGTCTTGATTGATATCACTATTATTATTTGTGGTCTTATTGTTTTTATCTCTATTCATTCTTAGCCGAATTTTGTTTAGTCTGCTAAAGTCAAAATTGTTGCCAATTCTGAAAAATTGTCAAAATGTCACCACAATAATTTAATATATAATTAAGACGGGGTCAAAGCCTAAACCAGTAGTTTTGCCGCTAATAAATATTTAAATTTTTTAAAATGAAGAAAGTAATCTTTAATCTTTTTATAGTTGCCGGAATAACTATGGCAACCGTAGGATGCAAGATTGAAAACAAAGAAGCAAAGACCGAAGATGCCCAGGAAGTTGCAGTTGCAGGTACCGAAGCATTCGAATTTATGGTTGACACCACTGCTTCAGTAATTGAATGGAAAGGCGAAAAACCAACAGGGACACATACAGGAACAATAAAATTGTCCCAAGGTACTTTTAAAGCCAATGACAGCATTGTTGAAAGCGGAACTTTTGTAGTTGATATGAAAACACTTGAAGTTACTGACCTTGATGGTGAAGATAAACTGAAACTTGAACGTCATTTAATGGGAACCGTTAAAGACAAAGAAGGTGACTTTTTTAATGTTGAAAAATACCCTAACACCTCCTTTGAAGTAACCGGGATTAGTCAAAAAGAAGGAAAAACAATGTTGCAAGGGAACCTTACCATGAAAAAGGAAACCAAAAACGTTGAATTCCCAGTTTCCATTAGCTTGAATGGTGACACCCTTAAATTAACAAGTGATTCTTTTGTTATAGACCGCACTAAATGGGGCGTTAATTTCGGATCTAAATCTGTTTTTGACAGTTTGGGAGATAAATTCATCAATGATGAAATTGAACTTACAATTAACCTGAAAGCTTACAAAGCATAATTACAGGTTTTGAATTTTTGAGATATAGAGGCTGCCATTGGCGGCCTCTTTTTATTAGATCAGATCTTCCAAAGCCTTGATCAATTTTTTATAACGGAATTCATATCCGGCTTTTTCAATTTTATCAGAGCTTACCAATTGACTGGATAACAAAACTGTTGCCATTTCTCCTAAGGCTACTTTTAAAGCAATTGCGGGAAC